>CAZANL010000795.1:0-2512 GCA_964486115.1 uncultured Planctomycetota bacterium | reverse complement strand
ACCACACCCGGATCACTGACGCCGGGCTGATCTGCCTGAGAGGGCTGACGCAGCGGAAAGACCTCTCCCGGGTGGGGACCCGGCTCACCGAGGCAGGAAGCCAGCGCTCAGGACCCAGTCAGGCCCTGCCCAGGGGCCAGATCAGACGGTAGCCCAGGCCAGTTCCGTTCGGTGCCCCCGCCGCTGATACCCCTCTGCGGCCCAGGTCTTCTGGATTGAGACGGAGCTGAGCCAGCGGTCCGCCTGGCGGACCGCCGGTCGGCGGCATGTATCGGCAAACAACCTGGGGCGATCAAATCCGGGGCGCAGTTCAGCCCGCTGATTTCGGAGCCGGTGCCAGCGGGCAGGGAGGCTCCGGGACACCCTGCAAGACTCCTTTGCTGTGACGAGGCAGCCGGGCTTCCGCTCAGATTCGAGCCAGCTCCGACAGCCCGAGGACCTGGCCCAGAAAAGGCGTCTCCAGGTCGCAGAAGCGCGACAGGTTGGAGGGGACGGTCCGCGAGATCGGGTCCCAGGGGGGCGGGGGTTTGAGATACTCCCCGTCTGCGTCGAGCATGTGGCTGCGGTCCGACGAGAAATGGTCGAGGTACTGCTCGGCCTCGAGCAGCCGGAAGCGGGGCCGGAACTGCTCGGGCACCTGCTCCGCGAACGTGCCGAGCCCAAAGGTCCACTGCAGATAGTCGCACAGTGGCCGGGGGGAGCCCAGCGTCGAGTCGGGGTCCCACACCTGCCAGGCGCCGGGTTGTTCGGCGGGACAGGCCAGCAAGACCACGTGGTAGTCCCAGACGATCGCCTGGCCGGGCTGCTCCGCCGCCTTTTGATTCCACAGGGCGCAGCAGCCGGCGGTGTTGCTGATGAACAGCACCCGGCGGTCCCAGCCCTCGAAGCGAGGAGCCTGGCACAGATGCCAGACATTCTCTTCACAATAGTACGGGTGGTACAGCGGCGGGATGTCCGTCGCATCCGGGATCGCCTTGTCAGCCCCCGGTCGTCCTGGGTCGCAGCTCGGTGTTTCGCGCACGTTCTCGAGTCCGCATGATACACGATCAGACGCTTCGAGCGCGGCCTTCACTCCCGTGGGGCCGTCCTCGTGGCGCGCGCCGACGTCTGGAGAGCTGGAGCAGGGCTTCACGTGGAGCGCAATGGAATATCCAGCGTCTGTGGGCAAACCCTCACGTCGACCTGGCTGACATCGACGATCAGCGGCTCTTCAAAGAGTGTGAACGTCGATCACCGACCGACGCCGAGGATCGTGTTCGGCGTGCCAAGTTGCCACGACCAAAACAACCCCGGATATCTATTCGCTGAGGCGTGATCTTGACTGTCCGCTGACGCCGTCAGCGGGCTGGTGCATGTTCGGTCGCGGCCACTCCGCACGGCCTACTGACGCGGGGCGATGGCCAGACTATCCCGATGCGTTGTTCAGAACGGGGCAGCCGCCAAGCGACTGCTCCCGTGTTTCCTTCAACGACGCGTCCGGATTTGATACGGTGGTGAAGGTATCTCTGGCATTCCTCGCTTCTTGGGCCTTCTGATGAAAAATCTGATAGTGGCCGCGCTCGTCTGTCTGTTCTGTCTCTCGGTGCACGCCGAGGATAAAAAGCCGAGCAAGGAACAGATCACGATACTGATCGAACAGCTGGGCGACAAGCAATGGAAGGTCCGCACCAAAGCGACCCAGGCGCTGATCGAGATCGGCAAGCCAGCCATCAAACAGCTCAAGGCCGCAGCCAAGTCCAAGGACCCCGAGGTCGCCGAGCGGGCCAAGGTGATCCTGGTGCACGTCGAGAAACAGGACCTCGAACCACTCGAGTTGCGGATCGTCGCTCCCAAGGAATACATCGCCGCGGAAGCCGCGCGGCGCAAGAAGCTCGGCAAGAAGTACCGGGTGCCGGCCGGGTATCGATGGGTTCCCGTGGACAAGGTAGCGCGGAATCAGTTCGGGAACCGCAAAGAGGTACTGATCGTGTTGGACCAGTCGAACTGGACGATCGACAAGTTCGACAGCTTCGGCGTCGATTACCAGAACCTGCAGCCGGTCCTGAGCTTCTCGATCGCCCTCGAGTTTCGCAAGAAGTTCGGCGAGTTCACCGGAAAACATGTCAAACGCCGGATGGCGATCATCATGCAGGGCTCAGTGCGTTCCGCACCGACGATCCAGAGCCGGATCGAAGGCTCCGGCCTCATCACCGGTTTGAATCACGCCGAGCTCGACTATTTGAAAACGATGCTCAGGGTGGCAAAGAAACGCAAGAAACCGAAGAAGTAGCGTGGGGATTGTCTCCCGCCGAGTGGCAACTCGCAGGCGGGGTCGTACTCCGGCAGGGGCCGAGTGGTCGACGAGGGGCGACATCGCCGGGTCTACCGGCCTTCGGTTGGCCGGCCGGCCAACCATCTGGTAGGCTGACACTGATGGACGCGCTCGCCGCGCAAGCCGAAGCCGAGCCGGAATCGATCGACGACAGCGTCTTTTCTGCCGTTGCCGCTGCTGCGCAGTCTCTTTTCTCCTCGC
>CAZANL010000794.1:0-2521 GCA_964486115.1 uncultured Planctomycetota bacterium | reverse complement strand
TGCTGTCTTTTTTCTTGAAGCCGCCATCCTCGACCGCCATGTCGACGACGAACTTGAGCAGCTTGCTGAAGGTGTCTTTTTCCGGCGAGACCTTGGCGGTGACCAGGATGTCGAACTTCGGTGGGCCTTCGTCCGTGACCTCGAAGTCGAGCAGGGCGATCGTGCAATCGCCCTGGAACAAGATGTTGGGAAGATCCTCCAGGTCGATGCCGACCGTGGCTTTGAACTGTTCGCGCAGTTTCTTGAGGTTGCTGTCCCGGTTCGCCTCTTTCTGGGCCAACCCGGTGAGCTTCTTGTAGAAGGCCTGGACGCTGGGTTCGTTCCAGATGTCCCAGAGGGTGCTCTTCTGAAACTGTCCCCAAGACTGTTTGAGGTCAGGGGCGCTGATCAGCAACACGGTGTCGGCGGGCAGTCGTTCCGCAAACGGTTGTGCCTGGAGCGGAGTGACCATCGCCGCGAGGCTGGTCAGTAGACAGACGAGCTTGAGCAAGCGCATATGAGGAATCTCCTCGAGAGTGCAATTGAAAGGAAGAGTTGGGGATTCTAGCACTGCGAGAAGCCCTGTCAAGGCGCGCTGGACAGCCCTTCAGCGCTCTGCTAGGGTCCTGCAGCCGTGCGAATTCTGATCGTAAAGCTATCAGCCATCGGGGACTGCGTGTTGACGCTACCAGTCCTCCATCGGCTTCGTCAGTGGTACCCCGAGGCCCACCTGGCCTGGTTGGTCGAAGATCGCTGCCACAGTCTTCTCCAGGGGCACCCCGAGCTGGATGAGTTGATTGTCGTAAAGCGAAGGTCTTGCAGGGGTTTTCGCGACCGTGTCGGGATGGCTGCGGGCCTGGTGCGGCAGATCAAGGCGAGAAAGTTTGACCTGGCGATCGACTTTCAGGGGCTGTTCAAGAGCTCCTGGTCACCGCGGATGGCCGGAATACCGCGACGGGTCGGCTACCAGGATGGGCGGGAGGGCTCGCGTCTGTTTTACACCGAGCGCTTCGATCTGCCCAAGGCCTCGATGCACGCGGTCGATCGCTACCTGGCGCTGCTGGATCGGACCCTGGAGCGGGAACCGAGCGGGCCGGCTGGGCCGGACGAGTTCATTCTGCCGCGGCACGCGGAGTCGGAGGGAGCGGTGGCGGACTGGCTGGGAGAGGACGAGCGGTATGCCGTGATCAACATATCCGCCGGCAAACCAGCCAACCGCTGGATGCCGGAGCGCTTCGGAAGCCTGGCCGCAGAGCTGAAGATGCCGGTGGTCCTCAGCGGCGGTCCGGGCGACGCGGAGTTGGCGGAAGCGGTGCGCAGGTCCGCGGGCGATGCGCCGACGCGGATTGCCTGTGGGCGATTCGACTTGCGTGGACTGGTCGCGCTCTTGCGTGGAGCGGCTCTGGTGGTCAGCGGAGACTCCGGTCCAATGCACATCGCCAATGCGCTGGGAACGCCGCTGGTGACTCTGTTCGGCTCGAGCGAACCGAAACGGACCGGGCCGTACCTGGAGCGTCAGACCACCCTCTTGATGCATCGTGTGGACTGCGCTCCATGTTTCAAGATGCGCTGCCCCAATCCCCCGGATAGCTTCTTGGCCTGCCTGGAGAAGATCTCGGTGGAAGAGGTCCTTGCCGCTGCGGGTGCGATGCTGTGAGGTGGTGGGTCCGGCTGCGTGGGGAGCTGGCCGCGCTGTTGCACCGTAGTCCGAGTGGTGAGGTGTCGGAGACCGCAAGGTCGTTGCTGGCCGCCGGGGGTGTCGAGCCGGGCCTCAACGGTCCGATTTTCTTGACCGGGCGTTTTCGCTGCGGGAGCACGTTGCTCTGGAACCTCTACCGCAGCGCTGAGGGATATACGGCTTACTACGAGCCGCTCAACGAACTCCACGGCAAGGACGTCGACCCCACGCACCGCGGTGTGATCGACTACTGGCGTGAGTATGCTGGTGTTTCACGCGTCGGCTTCGATCCGGCCTGGAGTACGCGCCGGCTGCTGCTGGGGCCGGAGGACGAGGCGCTTTCCATGCAGTCTTACATCCAAGAGCTGATTGATCAGGCGTCCGGACGGGCGGTCCTGCAGTTCAACCGGGTGGATTTTCGGCTGGCCTGGTTGCGGGCGCGATTCCCTGCCGCCACGGTGGTGCATCTGTGGCGAGAGCCGCGCGCCCAGTGGGTCTCGTCGCTGGGCGAGCTGTCCTTGCCGAAAGATGCCGCCACCACCGAGCTCATTGCGCTGGACCCGTTCTACCTCTGGCGCTGGGTGGTCGACCTGCAGCCGCACTTTCCGTTCCTCGACCACCGCAAGGCGGAGCACCCGTATCAACTGTATTATTACCTGTGGCGGCTCTCCTGGCTGTTCGGGCAGCGTTTTGCCGATGTGTCGCTGAGCCTTGCCGAACTCTGCGAGGACCCAGGCCGGCTCGGGCTGACCGACGGCGGGTTGGTCTCGCCGCCGGTGTCCGACCGCTGGCTATCTTATGCAGAACCTGGCTGGTTCGAGGCCCACGAGGTGCACTGCGAGCAGGTTATCGCTGATTCGCTCG
>CAZANL010000793.1:0-2523 GCA_964486115.1 uncultured Planctomycetota bacterium | reverse complement strand
GCGATGAGACCGACTGTCACAAAAGCGCAAAACACGTAACCCAGAAACGTCTCGCTGGTTACGCCGTAGCGCCCGATGCGCATGACGAGCGGCCCAGCAGTAAGGCCGAATGGTGTTACGACAAGACCCACGATGCCAACAACCGATAGATACCCGGTAGATATTCAAGCAAGATCGATATCAGTCCAATGAATGTCTTCATGGTCATTCGACAGGCCAGCGTCTGATCAGCGTCGGGCCGTGGCCGGTGGTGTAGAACAGTGTGACGTCATCCAGAAACGGCGTGCTGGTGAAAGGCGCCTGGCCGCTGTCGTGATAGCGGCAGCGGCACTCCACCCCGCTGGCCGGGTCGAAGGACCGGTCGATCGCGAGGCCCGGGCTGACTCCATGAGTGGTTCCAGGGACCGGCGCGCTGTGAGACTGTCCGGCCAGCGCTTCCAGCGTTATGTGACTGTTGACCCCGGATCCGTTCGTTCCGGGCGTGCTGCCGAACCGGATCGTCAGCGCATGATATTTGGCATCCGCCGCAAGACCGCTCCACCGAAATCGACCGCGGAACATACTGCCTCCCTGGGTCACTCGGTAACGGTTCGGTGGCCCCTCGGCATTCAACACGCCGCTGTTGCCCCGGATCTTGTCCACCGTTCCGCTGGAACGGTAGTCCCACCAGTAGATGTAAGGCGACTGGCAGTACATCGCTCCGAACTGCATGAAATCGACGGCGTCCCGAATATTCAGATAGTGGGGGGTGGTCCCGTCCTCGATGAAATATGCTTCGGCGCTCGAGACCAGGACACCGTTGACATAGACACGCCAGCGGACCCAGTCGCGCCAGGTGATCCGGATGTGGTTCCAGCGGTGTCCCCGAAACGCGGAGGCGTGCGCTGGACCTACTGTCAAAAAATAGTAAGAGGAGGAGTAGGGGTAGGCCGGCATATCGCTCGATCTGTTGGCTTTGGGCGAGATCGAGCCCATGGCGATCCCTCGAACGTCGCCGCCGCCGCCTTGCAGCCAGCTATTGGTCAGCCAGCCCGCATAGTAGTCGACCGCGCCTCCGCCGGCGGCAGGTATCGGGCAGCTGGGTCCGAACATCAGCCGGCCGAACAGTCCCTTGGCCGCCTCCGTCATCGTTCGCCCGCGTAGATCGGGCTTGAACCAGAAGTCGATCGTCCCGTTGTCGGCCTTCATGTTCGATGTGCTGGTCGTCTCGTTCCAGACTCGGTAACTGGTCAAGCGACCACCGAGCTTGGCACCGGAGTACATCCCGTCCGGATGGAGATTGCTGGCGAGAACGCTGGTGCGCAAAGTGGTCGCACGATCCTCACCGAGAATCGTTCGCAAGGCGGGTGTCTGCCCGCCTTCAGCAGGCCGGTTCTCGTACAGTTTGAGCGAGTCGGCGCCGCCCATGTCTACCGCGCTCCAGCGGAACATGTCGCTGCCAAACAGGCTCGTGTCCAGATTGGCGCTCCAGCGGGTGCCTGCCACGACGCGCTCGTCAGCCGACAGGGCGATCTGCCCATCAAGTTGAGAGGCCCGGCCCACGTTCATCAGCTGGTCGGCCATGTTCTCCGGAAAGCTTCGCGTTCGCAGATGCTGCAGTCTGGCGACCTCGAAATCCCGCTGCGTCGTATGTCGAGCCACCTGATAAAGTCGGATAATCTGCGCCACGCGGTAGCGAGCCAGGACGTGACCCAAGCGATCGAGGACCCGGCCGAGACTCTCGACCTCGAACATACCCATCGCGATGAAGCAGAACTCGGTGGTCCAGAATGTCAGGTCTGTCTTGTCGAGCATGTCCGGCGAACTCGAACTCTGGCCTCGATTGACGAAGGACAGATCCGGGTTGAACTTGGTCAGCCGGGTATTGGGATCGGCATTGGCCATCACCAGCGTCATCAACTCGGGGTGACTCGAACCGTTTAGCACACCGGCCAGATCGTGGTTCGATCGAATCGGGCTGTTCCGTCGGCGTACGTCGATCGCCGCGGTCAGAGCCTTGGCCTGTTGATCGCTGATGGGTGGTTTGTCGCCGAAGATCCATTTGCCGTCGCTGGAGAGGAACCCTCGGGCAGACAGCCCTCGCTGGCAGGCATAGATCACCGCTGTGGGCGCGGTGTTGACGTTGATCGGACTGCGACCGGCGGGCGCCCCGTTGGTAAATGTCGGGCGGACGAACGCATAGGACTCGGCGATCCCCGAGGTCTGGGCCCCGGGCCGGATCACTGCGGGGTCGCGCCATGAATCGAATGTGACGTAAGGAGTGAGTACGTCTAGTTCGGCTCTGGAGAGCACGTGTCGTAAGTCTTCCACAGTACGGAACTGCCCGCCAAACTCGACCTGCCTTAGTGCGACCATGCCATCACCCCGACCCGCGACCGGATCCGGATAACCGCTGTAGAATGCGATGCCCTCACCCAGCGCATTGAGCATCCGGCCCAGGTTGGGGTTGGGATCATTGAGATTGATGCGCGTGTTCAGGTCGCTGATTCTGAGCACGTAATGAATACCGGCGTCCGGGTCATA
>CAZANL010000792.1:0-2531 GCA_964486115.1 uncultured Planctomycetota bacterium | reverse complement strand
AAGCCGAGAATCAGGTCGCCTTCCCAGTGTCCCGGTACGGCACGGTCCTCGGCCTGGGCGAAAAACGCTGACGCCAGGCGGAGGATCTCGTTGGCACGCTTCAGCTCTCGGTTCTCACGCTTGAGCTGCTTGAGCTCCTCGAGTTCATCTGTGGTCGGACCTGACCGTAGACCTTCGTCTCGCTCGGCCCGGCGCACCCATCGCCTCAACGACTCAGCAGAGCAGCCTATCTTGGCCGCAATGGAACGGATCGCCTCACACTGCGAGCTGTACTCGCATGCGTGCTCCAGCACCATCCGGACCGACCGTTCCTTCACCTCGGGCGAGTATCGCTTGCTTCCCATGGCTACATCCTCTCACAACATGCAGCCTCCGGAAATCCCGGGGCGATTCAACGCCCCCGTCATAGACGAAGCCGCGAGCCTCTCCCCGCAAACAGAAGGGGCCTGGCGGGCGTCGCGCACCCGGATCCTCTGCGGTGGCGGCTTCCGGAACCTGGGCCGCCCAGTCGCGGAGCGCAGCAGCACCTGGCCCGTTATCCCCTCAGAACCGCAGCTCCGGTCGACGGATCAGTCCGCCCAGGTGAGCGGTCCAGACCATCGCCGCGAAGGCCAGCAGGGTCAGTCCGCCGACGACCCAAGGCAGGCTGGCGTGGGGTTGTTCATCCTGCCAGTAGGCGAGCAGGGCGACCAGCGACGCGGCACCGGCCAGCGCCATGATGGTGAAGGCCACGCGCCCCCACAGCGCATGGTCCTCGATCCATACCTGGTCCAGTGTGAGCACACCCGAGAGCCACTCCGCCGCGGGTGGCCCGGTGAAATAAGCAGTGACCGACGCCGCGGCTGAGATCAGCACCAAGCCGTAGGCCATCTTGTATTCGGTGACGGACGACGAGCGCCGCGCGCGAGCCAGGAAAAAGAGCGCCACCGGGCTGAACAGGACCGGCATATGCGCCACCATCAGGTGTACCCAGGTTGCTCCCAATTCAGTCGCCCGTTCCGATCGCCTTGCTCGGCTGGACGCCCTGATCGATCTTGGAGTAGTCCAGCTCCGATCCCCGCATGCTGTGGGGGATCAGGTAGACCGCAGTCATCACCAAGGCCGCCAGCAGCACCAGTCCGCGACTGATCCGCTCGTCTTTCTTGGGCCGGGTCCCGATCGCAGCCGCCACGACCAACCAGGCGCCCCACATGATCAGCATCTTGTTGTCGGTCAGGTCACCGCCAAACGGGAAACCGGTCCAGTATTCGCCGAAGGCATACTTCTGGACGATCGGCCCGAGAATCATCCCGCCGAGGGTCATCCCGCCGAGAGCGATGAACGCGAGTGGGCGCATCCGATCCGACTCGAACAGCGCCGCCAGGCCAGCCCGCATACCGATCAGCACGGAAAAAAACATCATGATGATGTGCGGCCAGAGGATGGTATCCGGCACGGGACCCTTGTAGCGCAAGACGATATTGGGCTGGCCTTTCTCGGGCACGCGGGCGGCCAGGCCATCGGCCGAGAGTGTCACGAAATACTCCACCTTGCCGGCGGCCGGCTGGCGAGGAAGATAGGCTACCCACTCCTCCCGCTCCGCGATGAACGGATCCACGACAAACGGATCGTTCGTCTTGTACCTCTTGTGGTGCAGCTGAGCCTGAAAAGAAACGCCGGCAGGAGCGGGAAACACCACGCGCGCTCGCTGGGTCGTTTCCTGCGAGCGGACGAGCCGAAACGTGTAGCTCTTGCCATCGGCCTCGAAGCTCCCCCGAAACGGATAGGTCGGCCCCGTCGTTCGCTGATAGATCACAGCGGAGATCATGATGACCACCGCCAGCCCCCACAATAGACCGGTCTTCATCGCTGGACTCTTCCTGGCTGAACGCCTCACACGCCGGGTGCTACGAACCGCTAGATTCTACTCCCTGTTCGAGCACTCGATCAGCACTTTTGCCTCGAACTGGTTCACACCGACCCCATGACCGCGCCCTCGCTCGCACACCATCAGTGAAGGCGCAGGCATGGGGCGCCGCACCGGAGACCAGACGAGGAACTCGTCTGGGAGGGTGGCCCACCCTGAAGAAACGGTACAATGCGGTGGATGGCCCAAGCCGCCCCTCGCCCACGAGCCTCCAGGCCGGTCCTCGCCTGGAGTCTGGCCCTGCTGCTGGTGCTGATCCATACCGCGCTGCTGATCGGTAGCCTGCGGCAGAAGAGCATCACCCTCGACGAGCCGGAGTACCTCTATACCGGCACGCTCCAGTGGCGCGAGCGGAACTTCCTCAACAACCCGCACCCGCCGCTGATGAAGTACCTGGTCAGCCTCCCCCTGCTCGGCCTGGATCTGGTGCTGCCACCCGGACCGCGCCAGACCGAGCTGGGTCCGGACTGGAACTCGGCCACGCGGTTCTACCATCTGAACCGGACCGACATGCGGACGATGCTGACCCTGGCCCGCCTGCCGGTCGTGCTGCTCACCGCACTGCTCGGCCTGTTCTTGTTCGGTGTGGCGCGGCGACGCTACGGAACAGCTGGCGGCTGGCTCG
>CAZANL010000791.1:0-2532 GCA_964486115.1 uncultured Planctomycetota bacterium | reverse complement strand
TTCTGGAGTCGCACTTCCGCGCGGAAGAACTGGCTCAGCTGCTTGTTCTCCTTGGCGGTCTTCTTGGCCACCTTGCGTGGGGTCATCAAGGTGGTGCCGACGCAGTTGACCTTCTTGTTGTTGTCGTAATAGGTCCGACCGTAGTCCGCGAACTCGAAGATGTCGAACTTCTCGAAGAGGACGAAAGGTCTGCTGGCCATACGCTCGTGTGCCAGGACGTTCAGCGTCTTGAGCTTCTTGCGGCCCTTCTGGGTGAGAATCACGCCGTCTGCATTTCGTACGAACGTGTCGCGGTCGATGCCCTTTGCGGCCCGCTTCACCTCGTTCTTGCCGTCAAAACCCTGCCAGCTGCTCCGAAGCACCATCTTCTTGGGGTGGTTGTTGATCTCGGCCAGCTGCATCGCACTGAAGATGTCGTTCTTGGTTGCCCGGTCGATGCTCTTGTCAGTCCAAACTTTACGAATGTCCAGAGCGAATCGGAGTTCTCGGGCGAGGTCCTCGGGATGCCAGAATCCGGCCAGGGCGTGAAGAACCACTCCGTCTTGTGAGATCACGAAGATCTGCACGTTGTGCGGGCCGGCTCCATTGGTGGTGCCCACGGCAATGCCATCGCAGGAGTAGCCATGGGATTCGCCGACATACTTCTCTTTGATGATGTTCTTCCAGCCAACGACGAAGTCGGACTTGAGCAGCGAAAAGACCGGCTCTCGAGGAAGGGAAACTCCCCTCATGCTTTGGCCGGCGCTTCACAAGTAGCCCGTCAGTTCGCCCAGAGCCTGGATCCACTGAACCGGTCGGCCTTGTTTTCTTGCCTCAGCCAGGGCGGCCGCGAGAGATTTGTGCCAGTTCAATTCGCTGGTGAGCTTGGTGACGTTGGTGTTGACCTCCTCACCGGGCACACGGAGTTTGCGGAAATTGCGGGCCTCCTTGAGCACCGCCATCTGCTTCATCTTTTTTGATTTGAGGCGTTTGCGCTCCTCCCTGGACATACGATCAGCGCTGGCGTGATCGATGCTCCAGGTGGCGAGAAGGGCGCTCAGCAGCACGAAAACGTAAGATCTCGGCTTCATCAGGAATCCTCCTGTCTGTCCCGTCCATTGCAGACGGCCTACCTCAGCCCTGACTGCGTTGAGCCCAGGGATTTCGAGGAAGTTTCTCCGCAATCGCCGAAGTTTCTTTTATTTGTCGGGTGACGGTGAGGGGGCTGAGAGACGGTAACGCCCTGTTCGCGGCCGCTCAGAGCGACTTGGGCGCGGGCTCGATTCGCACCGGAATTCCGGGGGCCAGGCCGTGTTTCTCGAGTGTCGAAAGAAAGGACTCGATCACCTCCTCGGGCAGCACTGGACGGTCGAGCACCTCCGCGAGCGATATTGCGCCGCCGGATAGCGGGTTGGGGGCCAGCGGCAGAGAGCCGTGGATCAACACCCCCGTAGCGGTTCTGCGCTGGGCGCTGCCGAGCAGCTTCTTGCCTTTCGACAGCAGATCGGTTCGCTCGCGCCGGTCGAAGCAGAGGAACGGGGCGCTGGGGTCATCGCAGTCAGCCACTTCGACGTCGGCACCCATTGCCTTCAGTGTCAGACGCCAGAGTCGGTTGGTCGTGGCGTACAGCCGAACTGGCTTGGCGGCCCAGGGGAAGCGGTCGCGAGAGAGGACCAGCGAGAAGGTCAGCTCGCTGGTGTCGTGGTAAATGGCTCCCCCGCCGGTCGTCCGCCGCACCTGGTCAGCTCCGGCGGGCAGCGACGGTGCCGAGAGTGGGTCCTGAAAACGTCCCAGCGAGAGTGCGGGTGGGTTCCATTGATAGAAGCGCAGTGTGGCGTGAGAGGCCGAAGCATCGAGCAACCTCTGGTCGATTGCCATGTTTTCGGTGCCGGATCGCGCCGGGTCCCGGATCAGCGCGAGCCGTTGGGCGCGGGGGGCTCTGTTTTCCTGCGGCGGCTGCGAGTCGGGTGCAGGTTCCGGCTCTGGCCGATCAATCACGAGCGGCATCCCGCCAGGGGTGGAATTCTAGACTAGCCCTCATACGCCGCCACGGGTGGGCAGGCGCATGCGAGGTTGCGGTCTCCAGCGACATTGTCGATACGGCCGACGGCGGGCCAGAACTTCTGCTCGCGTGTCCAGGGTGCCGGATAGGCCGCTCGCTCACGTGAGTAGGGTCGGTCCCAGTTGTCGGCGGTCACCACCTCCGCAGTGTGGGGTGACTGTGTCAGCAGGTTGATGTCGCGGTCGGCGTCTCCCCGCTCGATCTCGGAGATCTCGCTGCGGATCGAAACCAGCGCATCGCAGAACCGATCCAACTCCTCCAGCGATTCGCTCTCGGTCGGCTCGACCATCATCGTGCCCGGCACCGGCCAGGAGATCGTGGGGGCATGGAAACCATAGTCCATCAACCGCTTGGCCACATCACCGACCTCGATGCCGGCGCTCTTCTTGAAGTGTCGCAGGTCGAGGATGCACTCGTGGGCGACCAGGCCTCCAGCGCCCTTGTAAAGCACTGGATAGTGCTCTTCGAGTCGCCGAGCGATGTAGTTGGCA
>CAZANL010000790.1:0-2538 GCA_964486115.1 uncultured Planctomycetota bacterium | reverse complement strand
GCTACGGGAATGCATACTTCCTCTCGACGAATGCGGGTAACTGCAACGTCACCGCCGCCTGGCGCTGTGCACGCCGTGGGGCCTACTTCGCCAACCCGTGCTATGTGCAGGTCCACCCGACATGCATCCCCGTCAGCGGGGAACACCAGTCGAAGCTGACGCTGATGAGTGAGAGCCTGCGCAATGACGGAAGGGTCTGGGTCCCGATGACTCAGGGCGACACACGCTCACCCGGGGAGATCGACGAAGCCGGGCGGGATTACTACCTGGAGCGCCGATACCCGAGCTTTGGCAACCTGGTCCCACGTGACGTCGCCTCGCGCAACGCCAAGATGGTCTGCGACGAGGGACGCGGCGTCGGCACGACCGGACGCGCGGTCTATCTGGACTTCGCCGACGCGATCGACCGCCTCGGAGAACAGACGATCCGCGACCGCTACGGCAATCTGTTTCACATGTACCAGCAGATCACCGCGGAGAACCCCTATCAATCACCCATGAGGATCTACCCCGCGGTGCACTACACGATGGGTGGCCTGTGGGTCGACTACCACCTGATGAGCAACCTCCAGGGGCTATTCGTCCTGGGTGAAGCCAACTTCTCGGACCACGGCGCCAACCGTCTCGGAGCCAGCGCACTGATGCAGGGACTGGCCGACGGCTACTTCATCGCACCCTATACCGTGGCGGACTACCTGGCCAGTGGCGCCGGCATGCTCGACCCGCTCGACGTCCGGCACCCGATCTTCAAGGACGTGGAAGACCAGGTCAGCGGACGGATCAAATCCCTGCTCGACGTCCGCGGCCACAAGACGGTGACCGAGTACCATCGTGAACTGGGGCACATCCTCTGGGACAAGGTCGGCATAGCGCGCAACGCGCAGGGGCTGGCGCAGGCGGCCGAGCAGATCCGCGCACTACGGGCGGAGTACCGGGACAATGTCAAGGTCGCCGGACAGAGCGGAGACCTGAACAAGGATCTGGAACACGCGCTGCGGGTGGACGATTTCATGGAGTTCGGCGAGTTGATGGCCACCGACGCGCTGGACCGAGCGGAGTCCTGCGGCTGCCACCTGCGCGAGGAGAGCCAGACACCGGAGGGCGAAGCGATGCGCGACGACCTCAACTACAGCTACGTGTCAGCCTGGGAGCACAGAGGAGAGGACGCGCCGACACTGCACAAGGAGCAACTCGATTTCGAGTTCGTCGAGGTCAAGATGAGGAACTACAAGTGACGGGACAACCAAGGGACCGGTCGATCAGCGACAGGCGGGTGGCCGGGTGAACCTCACACTGCGCGTCTGGCGCCAAGCCGGGCCGGACAGCCCAGGCCAGCTGGTGGACTATCCCGCCACCGGGATCGAGGGGGACATGTCCTTTCTCGAGGTGCTCGACGTGGTCAACGAGCAGCTGATCCAGCAGGGCACAGACCCAATCGCCTTCGACTCGGACTGCCGCGAAGGCATCTGTGGCTCCTGCGGAATAGTGATCGACGGAGTAGCCCACGGGCCGGTGCCCGGCTCCACCTGCTGCCAGCTGTTCATGCGCAACTACCGGGAGGGAGACGTGATCACCGTCGAGCCGTGGCGCGCGGCGGCCTTCCCGCTGGTCAAGGATCTCGTGGTCGACCGCGGCGCCTTCGACCGGATCATCGCCAGCGGCGGCTACGTCTCGGTCAGCACGGGATGCGCACCGGACGGCAACGCCATCCCGATCGCCAAGGAGATGGCGGATCAGGCAATGGACGCGGCGGCTTGCATTGGCTGCGGCGCCTGCGTGGCGGCCTGCAAGAACGCCGCAGCGATGCTGTTCGTCGGCGCGAAGGTAACCCAACTCGCCGTGCTTCCACAGGGCGCCGCCGAGCGTTCCAGGCGGGCCGTTCTGCTGGTGGAGCAGATGGACAAGGAGGGTTTCGGCGCCTGCACCAACGAGGCGGAGTGCGAAGCGGTCTGCCCCAAGGAGATCACCACCGCCCACATCACTCGACTCAACCGGGAATACACCCGGGCCATGCTGAGAGGTCTGTGACGATGAGCCAGTTCGAGCTGAAGAAGCTGTCCAGGGAGGCGATCCCCAAGGCCCTGGAGCGCGCCATGCGGTACCGACTGCTCAACGATCCGGCACTGGCCGAGAGCATCTGCATCGACGTGCTCGAGACCGACCCGGACAATCAGGACGCCCTGTCGATCCTGATCCTGGCCCTGACCGACCAGTGCAGCGCCCCGGTTTACTGCGTCGGGCACAACCGCGTCGAGGACTTTCTCGAGCGGCTGACCGACGAATACAAGCGACATTACTACACCGGGCTGTACCACGAGCGGAAGGCCAAGGCCACCCTGGCCAAGCGAATGGCGGGCACCACCGCCTACCAGCTTTTCCGCGATCTCTTTAGATGTTACATTATCCCCCTTGATGATCGCATCAGCCAAATCCTGGTACTTTGCCATATCTCCTCCTTCCGCTTTTAATAACTTTTATTAATAATTAAAAATCCAGCTTTAATGATAACAGAAAATATTCAAAAAAAAAGAAAATTTT
>CAZANL010000789.1:0-2538 GCA_964486115.1 uncultured Planctomycetota bacterium | reverse complement strand
TCTTCGGCCAGCGCAGGCCAGGCCACCCATAACAGCAGGACAGCACAAACCAACAGGCGACAGTGCCTGGCGCAACGGGCTGATACAACCATCGGGTGCGGCACGTCATCCGGCATGTCAACTCTCTCCATCACGGCCCGTGATCAATCCAATCTCCTGGTGCGGGAAAGGCCCCTCCACCGAGTTCGAGAGTATCAAATCGCACGCGACACGGTCAAGCTGACCCGGCCTGGCAGCGCGCGAGAAGCAACTCGAGTTCGACCAGCGCTACGACCGGCACAGCTGGCTGCAAGCCAATCCCACTCCGCAAGATGGCATGTCCGGACGACATCGGTTATCCTGGCCGGCGGCTTTTACCGAAGGGAGAGTGAGATGGTGCAGGTTCGAACGGTCATGACGAAGAACGTGATCACGGTGACCCCGGAAACACCCGCCCACAGCGCGGTCGAAATCCTCGTCGAGAACAAGGTCAGTGGGCTGCCGGTGGTCGACGCGTATCACCGTCTGGTCGGCGTGATCACCGAGAAGGATGTCCTTCAGCTCCTCTCCGACGTGGAGAGTGGCCAGCAACCCGTGGCCGAGTTCATGACTCGCAAGATCACCTCGTTCGAGGACGAGGCCAGCTTGATGGATGTCTGCAAGTGTCTGATGGCGAACTCCTTTCGCCGTGTGCCGATCCTCAGAGACGAGAAGCTGGTCGGAGTCGTCAGCCGACGCGACATCATCCGCTACATCGTCGAGTTGCGTAAGAAGCTAAACCAGGCCTGAGCCCGCGCACAGGCTGGCCCTCCGGAGAAAGGGCGGCCCCGCTCGCCCGGGACCTGAGCAACCCATCTGGAGTCACAAATCAACGGGCCCGCGTGAGACTCGGATAGACGGCCGCGGCGCGATCTGGTACTGACCCGCTCAAGAAAGGCCCACGCACATGTGCCGACAAATGCTCGTCACGCTGCTCTGCTGCCTGCCCTGCCTGCCAGCCGGCGCCCAGGAACAGGCCGAACGGACGTTTCGCCGCTGGGACCGCAATGCAGATGGTGTGCTGACCCGTGACGAGGTCCCCGCCGGCGCAAGACGCTGGTTCTCCGGCAAGGACAGGAATCAGGACGGGCGGATCACCCTGGAGGAACATCTGGCCGGCGCGCGGCGCAAACGGGAACCGTCCGACAGCAAGCAGGCCCCACGTGGGTCGGAGGCCACCATCACCAAGCTCACGATTCGCCAGACCTGGCCTCAGCAACCCGAGGGATACGATCGCGAAGCCTTCGTCAGCGTGCCCCAGAAGGCCCAGGACAAATACCCGGTCGTGATCTTCTTCCACGGCAACGGCGGCCAGGCCTCGCGGTCAATCAACCAGCTACGCTACCTGAACAGCAACATCCTCGTCGTCCCCCAGGGCTACCAGAGGTCATGGAACGTCTCGGGGGAGCGGTCTCAGGCACCGGACGTAAAGTACGTCAGCCAGCTGATCGCCCGAATCGGGCAGAAGTATCCCGAGGCCGACCTCGACCGCCTGACCCTGATCGGCTCATCCAACGGCGCCGCGATGATTCATCGCCTGCTGATCGAGGTCGACAAGAAGCCGTTCCGGCAGGCGATCCTGCTCTCGGCCAGCCTGGTCGTCGAGCAGCAGCATCAGGGAAGCTTCTGGATGCCCTCCCGGACAACCCAGGATTACGACACTCGCAAGAAGCCAGGGGGCGGCGCAGCAATCCTCTACTTCCACGGAACGGAAGATCGGGTGGTGCCCTACAAGGGCGGCCTGCGCAGCGGCAAGCACGAGCACCTGTCGGCCCAGAAAACGACTTATCTGTGGGCCCGGGCACTGGGCCACGATGGCCCACAGATTGCGGACCACGCCGGTCAGCAGGTGGAGCAGGGTATCTACCGCAACAGCTATCCCAAGGCCAAGGTCGTGCACTACAAGCTCGTCGGAGCCAAGCACGGAACGGCTCCTTACAGCCAGCAGGTGCGGGCCTGGATCCAGCAGGCGGTCAGCCGCTAACGCCCCTCTTGCGCCTCTCGGTCGGACGTGTTCTCCCTCAGGTCGATCAGCGACCACGGCGAACCGGCCTTCTCCTGGCGCAGCGCGAGCTGGCCCTTGGGCAAGACGAACTCGTGAATTCTCCAGCGCGCGCCTTCAAGGCGCGCCCGCCACTTGACGACCAGCTTCCAGCCAAAGGATCCTCGGTGCTCGACCCGAACCGAGCCCTGCGCGTAGGTACCCACTGTGCTTTTCCCGACCCGGCAGCGGTAATCGCGAATGTCGGCCAGCTGCAGCACGGTGAACTTGCCTATCTCCCGTTCGAGCTCTTCCTGGAACACAACCGGACTTATGCGGTCAGGGGGGACCGACAAGCTCCAGTCCAGGCACAGCCGGTCCCGTATCGATTTGCTGTGGCTCCTTACAGCCAGCAGCAAAGTCAGCGAGCGACTTCGGCCCGCACTGGCCCACTTCAGTGGTCCGTCGCTTTTGACCACCCGCCGAACCTCGAACAGCGGCACACGGGCAGCCGTCGACAGCTGGCCCCGGATCAACGC
>CAZANL010000788.1:1438-2540 GCA_964486115.1 uncultured Planctomycetota bacterium | reverse complement strand
CTCTGACAGATCAAGCCCTGGCAAGCTGCGAATCGCGCGCACCGTGCCCTGAAGAGTGACACAGACCGACTCGCCTTTGGCCTGACGAGCGCGGATCTTCTGGAATCGCCTGCCGTGTGAGCGGCTGCTGTCCTCGGCCCAGATCATCACCCCGCTGCGCATGACGACCAAGAACCCCTGGCGATCGCTGTCGAGGTGGCCCTTCATCGACTTCAGCACGCCGCTGAGCTCGACAACCAACCCCACCTTGAGTCCGCCCGGCCCCACGACCCCCTCGTGCTCCTTGGCGCGCTCTTTGATCTCCTGTTGCACCTCTGCTTGCTCTTCAGTCTTCCTCGTCTCTGTAGCCTTGACCTTCGACCTGGACACGATCAGGACGTAGGTCATCAGCCCGGCGAAACAGACGAAGATGGTCAGGCCAGCGGCCAGAAAGACCGGAAATGGCTTCTGCTGCGGAACGGACCGTTTGGGGGTTGTGACCGACGACTGTTTGAGCACCACCTCCAATGTCTGAGGCCGAACCGACGGCTCCAGAATCGCGTCCAGTTCGTGCTCCTCCATCTGACGAGTGGCCTTGGTGTCCATCCGACGCAGGCCCCGCCCGCGACCGGGCTCGCGGGTCTCCAAGTTTTGCTGGCGCTCTTCCTCCTGCTGATGGAATTCGCTGAACACCGCGCGCAGCCCCTCGATATTGGGGGGTCCCCCCTGTTCCTCTTCCTCTTCCTCCTCCACAACGTCATCCAGACTGATCGTCTGGAGCTGCAGGGATGCGCTGAGATCTTCGTAAGACGGCTCGAGACCCGCAGGGACCTCGGTCAGATTCTCGCACTTGGGACACATCACTCGACGGCCAACCTCGACGCCGGTGACGTCGATGGGATGATCACACTTCTCGCAAAGCATGATCAGCTTGCTCTCGTCAGGCGGCGCCACCTCGGCGCTTCCTTCTCTGCCCGGTTGCTTTCCCACCAGGTCGACCACCTTGACACCCGACTCGGGCTTCGGCTTCTCGGCCGGCTCAACGACCTGCACACCCGACCCAGGCTTCGGCTTCTCGACCGGCTCCACGACCTGCACACCCGACCCGGGCTGCGGCTTCTCG
>CAZANL010000788.1:0-1338 GCA_964486115.1 uncultured Planctomycetota bacterium | reverse complement strand
CTGCGGCTTCTCGACCGGCTCCACGACCTGCACACCCGACCCGGGCTGCGGCTTCTCGACCGGCTCCACGACCTGCACACCCGACCCGGGCTGCGGCTTCGGAGCTTCGGCCCGCTTGATCACCTGAACCCCGGAATTGGACTTCGACTCCTCGACCGGCTCGACCACCTGAACACCCGACTTCAGCTTCGACTTCGGTTTTTCGACCGTGCCGGCCACCGCCATCTCACTCGACGAGGAACCGTCTGGCGTCCCCTGGGCATCCGACTCCAAGGGCGACAACTCCCCCACGACGGGAGCGGGGCGCTCTACGCCATGGAGCTGGAGCCTCCCATGTTTCGCGGCTTTAGTCACCTTGGTTGTCCGCCTTCTGGACCGGCGGCGGACGTCCTGGACGTGCTCGGTCGGCACCACGAGGATCGCCTCGCAACCCAGACATAGGATGCTGCGCCCAGGAGCATAACGCCCGACGGGGTATTCCGAGTCGCAGTTCGTGCAGACAAGACTCTTGGACTCGCCATCGTAGGTCTGTGTGGGCGCTTCCTGAGCCGGTTCGTGCTCCTCCGGCACCACCACCGGCTCTTGACACTGAGTGCAGGTCACAGTCGCACCCGGGCTCAGGTCCCGCACATCGATCCCGTGGCCGCAGTCGCTGCAGAACAGAAGCTTCTTGACGGGCACGTAAGAACCGGTCTCGGCCACTGCCGGCGTGGGTACTGCCAGGATCTCTCGACAATCCTTGCAGCGAAACCGTTTGCCCGGCTTGAACCGGGTGACGTCATACTTCTTGCCGCAACCGTGGCAGGACAGAATGACCTTGGAAGTCGATGCCAAGTTAGTGAGTCTCTTGCTGGATCAAATGACCGTAAAAGCCCCAGGCGCTACGGTCTAAAGCCCATTTTCGTCCAGTGTAGGAGTGCCCGGCCTTCTAGGCAAGAAACTAAGCCCGGGACTAGTTCAATAGTTCTGGCTCGTACCATTGGTAGGTCTTGCCGCACTTGGGGTTCTTGCAGCTATCACTCTCCCAGTCCGCATATTGTTCGCAGTGCGGACAGGTCGGCACCGGCGTAACCGCTTCCTTCTGACCGGGTTCTGGCGCGACACGGTCCTTCCAGACAACCTTGGACGCGCACCCCGACAACGTCAGCGCGATCCCACAAACAACACCGACCGTCAACCGTTTCACGGACCCACCTCCCGTTCGATCAGTTCTCTTGGCAGCGATATGTTCACGACCTCCACTTGCCCGACGCACTCCGGCCCTGCGGACCGAGAGAATCCCCACTTGGGCAGACCGAAGGTAATCGTGCGCGTCGCTCGAACCGCGACGCCCAGTAC
>CAZANL010000787.1:0-2549 GCA_964486115.1 uncultured Planctomycetota bacterium | reverse complement strand
CCAGCCAGAGGAGTGGGGTGGCGAAACCCCCGTGGTGAAGTGCTCTGCGATTACCGGTGACGGCATCGAAGACCTGCTGGAGATGATCGAACTGGTTGCCGAGGTCCAGGAACTTCAGGCCAACCCCAACATGCTCGCGGACGGGCTCGTGCTGGAGGGCCGCAAGGACGAAGGCGTTGGCAATGCCGCCACCTTGCTGGTGCAAGAAGGTACGATCAAGAAGGGCGACGCAATCCTGGCCGGCTTGGCCGTGGGCCGAGTCCGAACCATGGAGCGCGGACTTGGCACAGCCCGAGAAGCAGTCGACTCGGCCGGACCGGCCACGCCGATCGAGATCACCGGCCTCAACGAGGTGCCGGATGCAGGGGACCGCTTCTACGTCCTGGAGAGCATCGCCAAGGCCCGCGAGATCGGTCAGGACCGCGCACGCCGCGCACGCGAGGAGAGCCGAGCCGACAAGCAGGTGATCAGCCTCGACAACATCTTCGCGATCCAGGCCCAGGCCAAGCTGGAGACGATCCCGCTGATCATCAAGGCAGACGTCAAGGGCTCGATCGAGGTTCTGGTCTCCTCTCTGGAGAAGCTGTCGACCGGCGAGGTTCAGCTCAAGATCCTGCACACCGGGATCGGCGGCGTGAACGAGTCGGACGTTTTGCTGGCCGACGCCTCTCAGGCGATCATCCTGGCCTTCAACGTCGCGCCCGACGACCGGGCCCGGAGCCTGGGCGACGAGAAGCGGATCGACATCCGCATGTACTCGGTGATCTACGAGCTGCTCGACGAGGTCAAGCTGGCGATGGAGGGCCGCTTGGCCCCCGCCCTGGTCGAAGAGATCCAGGGCCGCTGCGAGATTCGCAAGGTGTTCAAGGCCAGCCGCGTGGGCAACATCGCTGGCTGCTACGTCACCCAGGGCTCTATCAGTCGCAACGCCAAGTACCGCCTCATTCGAGACGGCGTCGTGCTCCAGAAGGCGCTCGATCTGGATAGCCTCAAGCACTTCAAGGACGATGTCCGCTCGGTGAAAGAGAAGTTCGAGTGCGGTCTCAAGCTCAAGGGCTACGAAGACATCAAAGAGGGTGACACGCTAGAGGCCTACTCCATCATCGAGGTCAAGCGCAAGCTGAGCGAGTAGCGCACAGCCCTGTGTTCGAGCGCATCACGATCGTCGTGCTGGATTCGGTCGGTGTGGGCCACCTGCCCGATGCCGACCGCTTCGGGGACGTTGGCTCGGACACGATCGGCCACATCCACGAGAGGGTCGGCCTCGCGCTACCCAACCTGGTCGGCCTCGGCCTATCAGAGTTTACCGCCCTCCCCGGCAGACCCACCGCGGGCGCCTTTGGCAAGATGGCCGAACAAGGCGAGGGCAAGGACACGACAACGGGACACTTCGAGATCTCTGGCCTGATCCTCGCCGAGTCCTATCCGACGTTCACCCAGAGCGGCTTTCCGGCCGAGGTGATCGATGCATTCTGCCAGAGCATCGGCTGCGACATCCTCGGTAACTATGCAGCATCCGGCACGGACATCCTCGAGGAGCTCGGCGCCGCGCACCTCGAAACCGGGAAACCCATTCTCTACACCTCGGCCGATTCCGTCTTCCAGCTAGCGGCTCACGAGGACGTCATCTCGCTGGAGGAGCTCTACGGGATGTGCTTGAAAGCCCGAGAACTGCTGCAGGGGCCGACCGGCGTTGCGCGAGTCATCGCCCGCCCGTTTCGCGGCAGTGGACCGGGCTCCTTCGAGCGCACTGCATCGCGCAAGGACTATGCGCTTCCCCCTCCGGGAACCACCCTGCTCGATCTCGTCGCACGCTCAGGACGCTTTGTGACCGCGGTCGGCAAGATCAGCGACATCTTCAGCGGACAGGGCATCACCGATTCGCTCCCGGCCAAGGGCAACCCCGCCTGCATCGATGCCACGGTCGAGGCCATGGCCCGCAACGACGAGGGGCTGGTGTTCACCAACCTGGTCGACTTCGACACACTCTATGGACATCGAAACGATCCGGAGGGGTATCGGGACTGCCTCCAGGCCTTCGATGCTCGGCTGCCCGAACTCATCTCGGCCCTCGGTCCGCGGGACCTGCTCGTGATCACCGCCGACCACGGTAACGACCCCTGCTATCCCGGCACCGACCACACCCGGGAATACGTACCACTGCTCTGCTACCGCGAGGGGATCGGGACCGTGGATCTCGGTCTGCGCGAGACCTTCGCCGACGTCGCCGCCACGGCCGTCGAGAACTTCGGGCTCGATGGCAGGCTCGCCGGCAGGAGCTTCCTGAGCGCGCTGTGCTAGCTGCTGCCCGCACGGTCCGTCGGCACCATCGAGGCGGCACCACCCGGCATCGCTTTTTCTAGCACCTGCCCGGCGGCTCGAGGCGTCGCCTTCACCGGCTCGAAGCACTCTGTGCAGCCCTCCCTCTTCTGCCGGCCCCAACTGTACGACGCCTCGTGCTCCTTACATCCATATCCGCCGCCTGGCCTCAGTAGAACTGGAGTCGGAAGGAATTCGACAGAGATCTGATTTTTCTGCTCGGCACCAGA
>CAZANL010000786.1:0-2556 GCA_964486115.1 uncultured Planctomycetota bacterium | reverse complement strand
GAAATCGCCCTCTTCCGGCAGATTGATGTGGAGCGCTTCGTTCAGTTCGTCGATGTGCACCTGCGCGCTGACGCTCGCGGTTTGCGGGTCCAGGATCTTCAGTGGCGTCCCCTCTTCAGGGTCGTGCTCGTCCTCGATTTCGCCGACGATCTCCTCCAGGATGTCCTCGATTGTCACCAACCCGGAGGTGCCCCCATACTCGTCCAGGACGATGGCAATATGCACCCGTTTCTGCTGGAATTCGCGCAGCAGATCCTCGATCCGCTTGGTCTCGGGGATGAACACGGGCTGGCGCATAAGGTCTTGGATCGACACCTGCCTGCCACCGCCGTCCGACCAGTGGCGCAGCAGATCCTTCAGATAAAGTACGCCGACGATGTGGTCCTGATCTTCCTCGTAGACCGGCACGCGGGAGTAGTGCCCGCCTTCGATCACCTGGTGGATCGCCGAGTCGAGGTTGCAGTCGACGGCGATGGAGAGCATGTCGGTACGGGGCGTCATGATCTCCTCGACGTTCGCGTCACGCAGTTCGATGATCCCCTCGATCATCTCGCGTTGTTCTTCTGGGATTGTTCCCTGATCCTTGACGTCGACGACCGTCCCGAAGAGGTCCTCAGGCAGCGTGAACGGGCGATCCAGTACGCCTGGCAGCTCGAAGGCTCTCCCCAGCCAGGTCAGAAGCTGGGCCAGCGGCCAGGTGAGCCAGCCGAAGATCAGCGAGGAGGTGCGGATGATCGGCTTGGTCGCCAGGAATACCGCCTCGGCTTGGCGTCCAGCCCAGGCTTGGGTGAAGACACGGCCGATGAAGATCGGAAAGACCAGGGTGGCGGCCAGCGTGACGCCGACGGCCAGCCCCAGCGACCATGCACGCACCATACCGGCCACTGAGAGCACGAATAGTGCATTCCAGAGCAAGCTGAGGATCAGACAGTGCAGGTGGTCCCGAGGCCGGTTGGCCAGGAGAGCTTCGATCTCCTGCGGGCGTTTGTCTGGCAGGCGATCCTCGAGTCGGTGGGGGGTGACGGCTAGCTGAGCGTTTTCAGCGCAGGAATAGAAGAGGCTAGCCGAGAAGGAGAGGACCGCGGTGAGCGGTAAGAGGATGTCTTCCAAAGACTAATTCTCGCTGAACCCCAGTCTGCCAAATGACTTTCGGAAGAGTGGGTCCTTCATGTACTGCGATCTGCAGCCCGTGCAGAGGTCGAACCGGAAGATCTTGTAGACTTCCTTTTCGATCCCCTCAGAATCGATCCCCTCCATCAGGTCGATGAGTTCACTCATCTCGTCGTGAAAGTCTATGTGCAGCGTATCGTTGGGATCGTCGGAGTCAAAAGCCGCTTTGACCTCGATATTGACCTCGTAGCGGACCTCTTCATCGACCAGCAGCGCCTTGCCACAGAGATCACACGTATAATGGATCATCTCGCCCCTCTCACGCTCTTGGACCCCGTCGAGCGACCGTGCAGTACAGGAGAATTATACGATCCGGAAACGGCGTAGACAATACAAAAAGGCCACCCTTCAGGGGCGCCAATCGGGCCGGAGAGCAAGGCAGATTGCCTCTCGAAACCCATGCTTGTCGTGATGCGCACAACCGAGTATAGCTGTTGGATTGGCGAAATGCCATCGAACCATGCGGCATCTGGACTACCTTCTTGAAGAGTGGGACCTCGACCGTGAGGTGGAGTCGGTTCGGCTCTGCGTGGAGCGGATCCGTGAGGGGATCGATCGGTACTATATCTATCTCGAGGCGGCTGCTGGCGAGAGTGAGCTGGCTCCCGGAGAGGTCTACGAGAGCATGTTCGTTCCCGGGTGGCTCGGGTGCCGGTGGGGGCTTCGACGCCAGCTGGGCGTCCTGTTTCGCGGCCCTCTGACCGATGGTCGCGCTCGTCCGCTGATCTGGTTTCTCCGCGGCCGCAGTCGTGTGGTCGAGCGGCTCTTGAGGCGCCATGAGAGAGCCCGGGGCCTCGGACAAACTGAGATGGCGGCCGCCTTGCGCGCCGAGCTGACCGAACTGGACGAGCGGCTGGTGTCCGTCATCCGGCTCAAGGTGCTGGAGCTGTACCGAGAACCCACGTCCCACGGCTGCCCCAGCTGTGGGGTCTGTTACGTCACCCAAGAGGAGTTCTTCGGTGGCGTCATTCTGCTGGGCTGCGAGTTGTGCGGCCACGCCGAGACGGCTCGTGAGGGGGAAGTCGAGGCGCTGCTCAAGCGCTGGACTCCTCGGGCATGATCCAGGGGGCAACCGCTGTGGCGGCGAGCAGGATCAGGTAGGGTTCGATCGGGACTCGATAGCGGATCGATCCCATCGAGATCGTCACCTGGACAGCGGTGTAATACAGCAACGGCAGCCAGAGCGGCCAGAGCGGCATCAGTCTCCTGCGCGCTTGCAGGAGAGCTGCCAGAGCCAGCAGGAGCACTACTCCGAAGGAGGCCAGGCTGGCGAGGATGTACAGCGGTGTCCGATGGGCTGGATCATTGGGCAGAGGGCTCCAGTAGCGCAGGAATTTGCGGCCCACCAGGCCGATTGTCCTGGCCGGGTGCATCTGCACGTGCTCC
>CAZANL010000785.1:0-2559 GCA_964486115.1 uncultured Planctomycetota bacterium | reverse complement strand
GAGATGGTCAGTTTGTCAACGCGACAGGCACCGCGATCAGCCTCGACCTGGCTGCCACGGGTGCGACGACGCCGTTGATCTACGACATCGACTTCAGCAACGTGACCGGATTTGCCTCGACCACCAACGCGGTGGGTAAGCCGATCAACCTGTCGGCTGTCGAGCAGATCACTCAGGACGGCTTCGAAGTCGGTACTCTAAATGACTTTGCGGTTGCCGGCGATGGACTGATCACCGGACTGTTCACCAATGGGCTGACCCGGGATCTGGGGCGAGTGCTCATCGCTCGCTTTCCGAACAACAACGGGTTGATCGAGGTGGGCAAGAACGTGTTCGAGGTCGGTGTGAACTCCGGGGCACCCGTGATCGGAACCCCGGGGGCCTTTGGGCGCGGTTTTATCCGGCAGGGGTTTCTCGAGGAGTCGAACGTCGACCTGACGGTGCAATTTACCGACCTTATCGTCAATCAGCGAGCGTTTCAGGCCAGTGCTCGTACGATTGGAGTTTCCAGTGAACTGTTGAGGGATCTGATCAATTTGGCCTAGCCCTGAGTGAGAGGAGTAGGTGAGACCGGTTGCCCGTGGGTGGTGGAGCGTGTATCTTGTCTAGAGATGATTCGCTTGACTCGGCTTAACAACCGCGAGTTTGTCCTCAACTGCGAGATGATCCAGTATTTAGAGCAGACACCCGACACGGTGGTGACGCTTTCGAATCGAGAGAAGATCGTGGTCAAGGAGAATGTGGATGAGGTGCTGGGGCGGGTCATCGAGTACCACCGAGCGATCCGGACGTTTCGGGTGGATTGAGCCATGGACATAGCGAGCATCATTGGGCTGATCAGTGGGGCAGTGCTTCTCAGCATCACGGTCATCCAGTCGAGCGATAGTCCGGGGATATTCGTTTCTGTACCATCGGTCATCGTGGTGCTAGGTGGGACGACTGCTGCGCTGTTCGTGAGTTTTCCGCTCTGGCGGTTGAAGGTAGTTGTCGCGGTGCTGAGGCAGATCTTCAACGAAGATCGGCGCAGCCCGGTGGTTCTGATCAACAAGCTGGTGCGTTTTGCCGAGATCGCTCGGAAAGATGGCATACTCGCGCTAGAGGGAAGCACAGCCGATCTGGAGGACGATTTCCTGATCAGGGGCATCCAGCTGGCGGTCGACGGCACCGATCCGGATCTGATACACGAGACCCTCCGCACCGAGTTAGAATATATTGTCGAGCGGCACGACGATGGGCGTAAGCTGTTCGAACTGATGGGCAAGTATTCCCCGGCGTTCGGGATGATCGGTACCCTGATCGGGCTGGTGGCCATGCTGGCAAACCTCAGCGATCCTTCTCAGATTGGCCTCGGCATGGCGGTGGCTTTGCTGACGACGCTCTATGGTGCTGTCGCGGCGAACCTGATCTTTCTGCCGGTTGCGGACAAACTGAAGGTCAAGGATGCCCAAGAGGGTCTGATGAAAGAGATCGTGATCCGGGGGGTGATGTCGATCCAGAGTGGTGACAACCCGCGTATCGTGGCGCAGAAGCTGATGATTTACCTTCCCCCTGGGGCTCGATCAGACGAGGAAGAGCGGACGGAGCGGTAACATGGCGAAAAAAGAAAAAGAAGTCGAGGAAGGCGCCCCGGCTTGGGTGCTCACCTTCGGAGACATGATGTCTCTGCTGCTGTGCTTCTTCATTCTGCTCTTTTCCATGAGCTCGATCGATCCCAAGAAGTTCGCCGACATCCTTGGAGCCTTGCAGACGATCCTGGGGGCTGGGGCGTCGGTCGAGACCCCGCCGTCGGAGGCCAAGCCGAAGGAGATGATGCGTAAGTTGATGAATGTGATGCGCGTCACGCCGGCAGAGTTTGGCAGCACCGACGACTCTTCGCCGGGCAGCAAGATCAAGGTCGAAACGGTGCGTGAAGGGCTCAAGATCACCATTGGTGGCAAGCCCTTGTTCGATGAGGGCAAGTACGAGATCTTGCCCGAAGCCATGGGAGTCATGCGGCGGCTCGGGGATCTTGTCCAGGGGTACCGCAACAAGCTTCGAATTTTGGGGCATACTTCCGGGGCACCGGGGGATACGCTTAATGTCCCGCGGGGGCGTTATGCACTGGGCTACGCCAGAGCGATGTCGGTGCTCAAGTACCTGGAGGAGGTGATTGGCCTCCATCCGGCACGGATGGAGGCAGCAACGGCGGCGCAGTTCCAGCCGGCCAGGTCCGAGGAGGCTGGGACTCCCGAGGCGGCTAGCCAAAACAGGCGGGTCGAAGTGATAGTGACGGAGGAGTTGATACCTTGGAACCGGCTGAACTGAGGGCCGGTCGGCGCAACCTAGCGGTCCAGCGGGGGTATACCCTGGGGGGGGCTGGATCCAGTCGCAGCGAGGAGGATGGGACTGATGGCGGAAGGTGAACCTGCGGAAGCGACCGCAGAAGCTCCCCCCGAGGACCAGCGGGCTTTCGGCAAGATGGCCTTGCTGTCGGTTCGCGGGATAATGTTGGTGGCCTTGTTGCTGATGGCCGAGGCCGTAGCGATCTTCGCCTTTGTCAAAGCGTCGGGGATCCGTGCG
>CAZANL010000784.1:0-2567 GCA_964486115.1 uncultured Planctomycetota bacterium | reverse complement strand
AAGAACATCCGGCTGTTCACTCTGCCCGGGTTCGATATCGCTCGCCAGGCTACCGACCGGCCCGACCTCCAGCTGCGAATGCAGGGCAACGCCTTTCTCGGCGCCTTCTTCGCTGTGTCTCCATTCCTGGAGGAGTTCAAGATCGAGACGGACCACTTCTACGAGGTCGTTCGCAATACCTACGTCCAGAAATTCAGCCGCTTCGGAGAGGCTGTCGTCGAGTCCAACATGGAAGTCATGCGGAATGGGTTCGATCGGATCACCGCGGTCCCATATGGCGACCGCGAATCGCCGGACCGGTCGGCGATGCGCGGTCAGCCGCTGATCCCCCTCAACGGGGTGGGGCTACACCGGGACTTCCAGCGGTCGAAGAAGCAGGCTGCGCGCACACCGATGACTCAGGCGGCCTATTTCGACGCGGAGTATCGCGCCGGATTGGGGTACGACCAGCCGGCCTCCTGTCTTGCTGCGGTGGGCTGCATGCCGGCCGGCAGCGGCGGTAAGGCCAGCAAGTACGTCGCGCGACGGGAGACCCCGGTGTTCGTCGCCGAAAACTGCACTCAGTGTATGGAGTGCATCGCTGCCTGTCCGGACACCGCGCTGCCCAACACAGCGCAGGACATCGGTCACGTGCTCAGCACCGCGATCAATAACTACGTGCGGGATACCGCTGAACGTGCCAAATTCAACGAGCTACTGCCGGAGCTGGAGCAGCGCGTCCGGGCGGTGATGGTGGACGACGTCAAGGCCAAGCAGCGCACGCCCTTTCAGCAGGTCGTGCGCCAAGAGCTGGATGCGGTCGACGGCCAGATCGCGGGTGAGGCGAAGGAACAGTTCTTCGAGATCCTCGACCAGCTGCCGATCGCCTACTCCAAGGTCAATGCGATCTTCGGCACCAAGGAGAAGAAGGACCCCGGCAGCGGCGGTCTGTTCTTCATCTTCGTTTCCGACCTCTGCAAAGGCTGCGCCGAGTGTGTGGTCGAGTGCGGCGACCACGAGGCCTTGAAGATGGTGGATGACACCGAGGCGATAAACACGCAGTACGCCAGCGCCACCACTTTCTTCAATCAGCTGCCCGATACGCCACAGAAATTTCTTGGCCTGTACGACAAAGAGCGGCCACAGGACTCCAAGCAGGCGACGCTGCGTAACCATCTGATGGTCCGGCGTAATTACGAGGCGCTGGTCTCCGGAGACGGAGCGTGCGCCGGGTGCGGCGAGAAGAGCGTGCTGCGAGCGGTCACCACCGTCACCGAGGCGTACATGCGCCCGCTCTACCACGCCAAGGCGGACCGCCTGCTGGCCAAGGCCGAGCGACTGGAGCGGGAGGGAGCGTCGCGTCTGTCTGTGCTGGCCGCGGGCAGCCCAGAGGTGTACGAGCGCTATCGGACGGCGGTGGCCCACCTGGTGATGGGGCTCGGCGGTGAGGACGAGGCGGACACGCAGGGGCGTATCGCGCAGCATGGCGAGATTACCGACCAGCAGGTGAGCGAGGCGCTGTCGGTAGTGCTTCGAACCGAGGCGTTCAACCATAAGGAGATGCAGTCGATCGATGGGCAGCTGGCCAACGGCATGTCGGTGATGGCGATGGGCGCCCACACCGGCTGCAACACGGTCTACGGGTCGACGCCACCCAACAATCCGCACCCCTATCCCTGGCTCAACTCGCTGTTCCAGGACGGCGCGACGATCAGCTGGTTGATGGGTGAGAACTTCATCAAGGACCACGGTCGCCGGTCCGTCATTCCGGAGCGCCTCGCCGATGCCCTGCTCGATCGGGATGGAGATGTGATAACCGAAGACGAGTTCTTCGATTACACTCACTTCAGCGACACGCTGATGACCCACCAAGAGATCCTCGAGCTGCCCAAGGTGTGGTGTGTCGGCGGTGACGGTGGCATGGGCGACATCGGTTTCCAGAACGTGTCGAAGGTGACGCTGCAGAACCGTCCGAACGTCAAGATGGTGATGCTCGACACCCAGGTCTACTCCAACACCGGAGGACAGAACTCCGACTCCACCCCCTGTCCGGGCGGCGGCGACATGAACCAGTTCGGCAGCGCCAGCCAGGGCAAGCTGATCGAGAAGAAGAGCGTCTCCGAGATCCTCACCTCGGGCCACGGGTCGCCGTTCGTGGCTCAGGTCTCGATGGCCAACGCGCCGAAGTTCTTCAAGGCGGTCCTGGACGCCCTGGAGTATCGGGGAACGGCATTTTTCCAGTGCTTCACGACCTGTCAGCCGGAGCATGGTGTGGGAGACAGCATGGCGACTCAGCAGGCCCAGCGGATTCGAGACTCGCGCGGCATGCCCGAGTTCGTCTACGATCCCTCGCAGGGCGAGTCGTATCAGGAAGCGCTCAGCGTGAAGGGCAATCCGGCAATCGACCGGGACTGGTACTCCGCCCGTCACAAGCCGACCAAGGAGAAGTTCAACTACACGCCAGCCCACTGGGCGACCACCGAAGCGCGCTTCCGGCCTCACTTCAAGCGGATCAAGCCAGAGCAGGCCGAGTCACTGATCTACCTGGACGACTTTCTCGTGCGGTTGACCCAGCAAGACATCGTGCA
>CAZANL010000783.1:0-2568 GCA_964486115.1 uncultured Planctomycetota bacterium | reverse complement strand
GCTCGACACCGGCGTCGATGTGCGCGAGCTCAGGAACTGGCGCGCCATCAGTCGCTGACGGTGACTGACCGCTACGCCAAGACTCGCGCCTCGGCGCTACACCAGCTTGCGGAGACCGTGGGTGCCAGAGTTCTTGGTGAAGGGGACAAGGACAGCACCGACGGCAGGCCATGTTGCACATATGTTGAATTCGGAAACCAGCTAAAATCAACGCCTGACACAACATCCGACAGCGCAGCGACTTGCCACCAAACAACCCTGGTACCGGTGGAGGGATTCGAACCCCCGACCTCCTGGTTCTGAGCCAGGCGCCTCTGCCAGAGTTGGGCCACACCGGCGACTGCCGCGCACGCGTAGCTCAAACCGCCGGACCCTGGATCGGTTCAGTGACGGTATGGCCTGGAAACGTGGCAGGTGGCGACTGGGCGGGGTATCGGCCAGCAGACTGCCGATGGTCCTGTGTTCAGGGCCAGGAGTTTGAAGCCCCGAGCTCCTTGCTGGCGCCGCCTTGGAACGATGACGTACTGTTGAATAGGTCGATAGCCTAACGAGCTGTGCGGGCTGAACAGGGATATGACGCCAGGGGCTTTCTGGATGAAGCGAGCCTTCACGCTGGCCGAGACCGTTCCGCGGATCATCTTGGCCGCGAGGCTGCGCCCGAGGTGCAGGTCCCTCAGCTCTTGCTGGAGATCCTGGGAGCGATTCTACTTCGTCGCGCGCCGTTTGCCTGGTACGTGACGTCCCTTCCCCCCGCCCTGTCGCCTAGAACCTCGGTGACGGGAATTGCCGCGCCCGCCAGGCTGATCGCTGCGTACGATGCGCATGTGGGGGTCGCGTGAGTCTGGGCGGCGCTCGCTGCGCTCGAAGCGAGCGACGACGCTGGCATCCAGTTCGAAGGTCGATTCGTCGTGTCCGATGGAGATCGAACCGACCGACCGGCCGGGGATCTGACCACGACGACACAGGAGCGCGAGAAGTCGGTTGGGTGCGGCGCCATTGCGCGCGCCCCAGTTAATCGTGAAGCGCACGAATCCACCCGTACCCGTCCCCGCCGCGGGGTGTTCGTAGGACCCCGGTTCACGAACCTCCAGTGGCTCGCAAACGGGAGTCGGCTCCGCGAGCTCGAGCAGCAGCGCAACGACTGCCGCGGGATCGCGACCCTCGAGCAGCTGAGCTGCATAATCTAGCCCGGGGTGTGTCTCCGTGTCGGCCAGGCGGCGATACAGCTGCCGCCGAAAGCGCTTTCGGAGCTTCTTGCGCACTTTGCTGGCGCATGGCGCCGGCTGCCAGTCGAGCTCGATACCCGAGGCTGCGAGCAGCCGGGTCACGTAACGCCGCTTACGGGGTGCCACAACCATCACGCTGCGTCCCGGGCGCCCCGCCCGTCCCGTGCGTCCGCTGCGATGCACGTAGCTGTCGGCATCCTGGGGTGGGTCGAGGTGAATCACGACTGCGATGTCCGGGACGTCGATGCCGCGTGCCGCCACATCGGTCGAGACCAGGGTCGAGATCGTCCCATCACGAAAGGCAGCCAGGGTCTGCGTGCGTAGGGTCTGTGCCAGCTCGCCGCTGAACGGCAGCACCGGAAAACCGTCGCCGGAGAGCTTCTTGGCCAGCTCGGTGGCCTCGACACGGCGCTTGACGAAGATCAGGCAGCGTTCGCCCTCGTTGAGCAGCAGCAGGTTGACCAGTGCGGCATATGTTTCCTTCGTGTCGACGACGTGGGCGAGGTGTGCGATGTCGCTGTTCGCGGCTCCCAGCTGGGTCCCTTCGACGCACAGGATATCGCGCTGAAAGCGGGTGGCGAGGCGCTGCACGGGGACTGGGAAGGTCGCCGAGATCAGATGTGTCCGTCGCTCGGCCGGCATCCGTTCGAGGATCGACTCGAGCTCCTCCCGAAAACCCATGTCCAGCATGCGGTCCGATTCGTCAAGCACGACGTGCTCGACCGCGTCACCGCGCAGCGCACCGGTCTTCAAGTGGTCGAGTGTTCGACCGGGTGTCCCGACGACGACGCGCGGCCCACGCGCGAGTGCGCGGCGCTCGTGTCCGAGGGACGTACCGCCCATCACGACCTCGACGCCCAGGCCAGGAATCCCCGAGAAGAGCCAGCGTAGTTCGTCGCGCACCTGCATTGCGAGCTCGCGGGTCGGCACGAGGACCAGTACGCTCGGACCCCGGGGGCCCTTGGCCCGCCCGACGGGGGCGGGGGAGAGGTGCCGCGCAAGCACCAGGCCGATCGCGACGGTCTTGCCCGACCCGGTCTGGGACGTGATTCGTAGATCGCGCCCCGCCGACTTCACGTCGAGCACGGCGCGCTGGACGGAGGTCAACTCTGTGAACCCGCGTTTTCGCATCGCACGGGCCAGCGGATCGGGGATCCCCGCAAGTGGGTCGGAGGCTTGCGGGGAGTGTTCGGCACCCGTCTCGAGTGGTGGTGTTTGTGTCTGTGCTTGGGCTGTCATGACTGTGGTCCTTGACCGGTCGGTCGCGCGTTTGTGGGACGCTGCTGCGCGTGATAGCAGGCTGGGTGGTTTCTATGTGTCTGACCATCAGACCCACCGCCTA
>CAZANL010000782.1:0-2574 GCA_964486115.1 uncultured Planctomycetota bacterium | reverse complement strand
CGTAGGGTTGTTCTGAAAGAGATCTTGATACGAACGACCACGGCCTGGGCCCGGCGGCGCGCCTCTATCGATGCGGCCGGGTTGCCAAGAAGCCTGGTCAACGCGGGCAGGGCTGGCTTGCCGCGCCGGGCCAACTCCGCGCTGGCCTGTTCGCGCACCCGAAAGCTCCGGCTGTCCAGCTGCTGGATCAGCTTCGCCACGGTCAGCTCCTTCAGCTCCATCGCTGGACGGCCATCCCTTGTCTGCCCCCAGGCCACAGACGACAGCAGGACGGCAACAGCCACAACGATGACCGGCAGGCGTAGTTTCATGACTTCTCCAGATGAACGAATGTCCCAGACGGCACAGATGCCTTCAGCTCACAATGATCCGTCGTCCGACTCATCCCCCAAGAAATCTCAGTAAATCCACGCCTTCCTTCTTGGTAAGGCCCGTCCTCGGGTTCGGGGAGTAGCAGCTCGCCGCCCTCGCTGATCCAACGGTCTATAAACAGCGGCGTTGTTGCATGATTCGAAATCAGCCGAGACCAGGCCATTAGCCGCAGCCGTCATCTCTCGACCACCTCCGACTGCGGCATCCCTAGCTCGGTCATCCGGGGCCCGCGATCGAAGAGCGCTTGCACGAATTGCGTGTCTACTTGATGCTGACTCGCCACAGCTCGCCGCTTGACCCGACCAACAAGAGTCGGCCGTCCTCGAGCCAGATGTGACGCTTGACCCCGCCCGGCAGGCTGAACCTGGCGGTGATCTGGAGTTTCAACGCGTTGACAACTAGTAGGTCGCCAGCCTGCTTCGGCAGCAGGATCAGACGTTTGTCCTCGCGAAACGCGACAGACCACTTCTCGCCGGGCAGGCGGAGTGTTTTCTCGATCTTGCCCGAGAGTCGGTCGAGTCGGGAGAGGCCCTTCTCATCGATCCGCAAATATCCTGGTTTGGCGTAGGAGCGGTCAAGCAGCGGGCCCGCCCCGCTCCAGACCTCGCGAAAAGCGCGACCGCTCGGACGAACAGCCAGCAGCGAACGATCGGCGCTGCTGGTCAGCAGCAGCTGTCCGGGTTTTCCGAAGGCAACCGTGTCATGGGCGGTCGGTGGTAGGCTGTGCTTGAGGGTTCCGTGCGTGGTGTAGATCCGAAATCGGTACTTTGGCAGGGTCTTGTGCTTCCAGCGGACAACCAGGTACGCCTTCTTGCCGTCGGTGATCCACTGGGTCGTTGGCGGATCGGCACCGTCGCTGGCGCGGCGGTCTACCGTGACGGCTGGTGACTTGCGTCCCGTCCTGGGGGCGATGAAGACCAACAGCTCCCCCTCCCGGGCGGCCTCGGCCGCCCCATGCTTGGCCTGCTCAGCCTTCAGGGTGGAGCCGTGGGGGACCTTCGGTAAGGGCCTCTCCGGATTGCTGAGCCAGGTTTTGACTCTGGCGAGCAAACCTTGGGTCCCGCCAGAGAGGGCGATCAGGCGGTTGTAATGCTTGCGCTGAGTCTTCTTCCCCGCTCCGCGACTCTTCCAACTCTTGAAGCCGAGATCGATGGTCCACTTCACGCTGCCCTTCTTGGGGTCAAAACAGCGGAGGCTTGTCAACCCGACATCCCCGTAGACCATCATCTGACCCACCTTGATCCTCTGTTGACGGGCACGTTCCTCCGCTGTTCTCCCCCTCATCCTCGGCCAGAGCCCCTTTAGATTTTGCATGACCTTGCGGTGGGGAGGCTGATAGCCTGCCCGCGCCTTGGACGAGAGCTGCACGAAGTAGTATTTATCGCCGGGGTAGAACTCCTCGACCTTTTGGAAGGTCTGCAGGACCTTGCCGCGCTCGATGTCATGGATGACGACCTGGTCCAGCTCGTATCGCAACATATACTTGCCGATCAGGGCAGCCCTCCCGTGCAGTTCGTCCCGGAGCTCGGTCTCGAACTTCAGCTTGCCGGTCCTGGCGTCCAGAGCACGTAACACGTGAAGCCTTTTCAGCAAGATGTACTTGCCCGAGGTCTGTTGTACGGCGAAACCCCGGCTGCTCACGTGGGTCCAGTCCACGGGTTTGGGCGCCGCGATCACGGGGCCGACCAACGCACTCAGGAAAAGCCCCAGCAGCCCGGTCCTCAACCTGTTCATCGTAATTACCTCCTGCATGACCCCGGTTGCACATGTGAGTCAGGACACGCACCATAGAGTATTTTCGGTGAAACGCCTTATTTGCGGCCCATAAAGCCGGGCGAGGCGACGGCATTACGCTGGCCTGCCCCCCTCCGGAAAACACCTGGGGGGCGTCTCATCTGAAGACCAAGAACTCCGGGGGGCTGAGCGGGAGGATCGGCTGGGTCCGATCCAGCGGTTTATTTCCAGGTGCTTGGCCGCAACAACACTTGTCTTGACTATATTTGGGGGCATCGCATCCAACCAAGAGGTTTAGTCATTCAAGACGCTGCCGTGGCTGCGACCCCCTGAGTTTCTTCAGAGTGAGCGTCCGAGTCGTCCTGCTCAGCCGCCCTCCACTGGCCCGCTCTACCGCTACGTCCAGGATATCACTGCATTGGCTCGCCGTTCAACGGGAATCTGAACAGCGCGTTTAGCGTTAGGATT
>CAZANL010000781.1:0-2576 GCA_964486115.1 uncultured Planctomycetota bacterium | reverse complement strand
CCCTTGGTCGAGGCGGCCTTCTGGCAGGCGGTCGAGCATGCGTCATACGCCCAGATGCACCTCGGCAAGCTTGCCTCACGAATCCTGGAGCTCGACCCCTGCGTCGGGCACGGCCAGCAGGACAGGCCAGCGCTCAAGCCGCAAAAACGGCCAGAGCTTCCGGCTAAACTCGGTCTCCCACCAATGTTCATTGCCATCCTCGAGCAATACTATTTCTGCAAACCATGCCGCCGGGCCAATAAACATCGGTGGGTCGGACCGCTGCTTGCTGCCTGGGGACGTGACTTTACCCCGGCTTCGACCGACCTCCCGACGCTGCTGAGACTGACTGAAAAAGACGAGCCACCGCTGATCAGAGAGTGGGCTGTGCTGCAGCTCGGCAAGCTTGCCCTCCCGGCGAGCAAGAAACGCCTGGCAGTGATGATGAATCTATCCGACGACGAGGCCAGCGAGCGCGTACGTTTGCTGGCCGCCTTCTCACTGGGCCGTCTGGGCCAACAGACCGGCCAGGCCTTCCTGGCCAAGAACGCGATCAAAAACCAGCTGGCGCTGTTCCTGCTGCACGACCTCGACGACAAGGCGTACAGTCGCCTGCTGCCCCTGCACCTCAACGAGCTGGAACTCGGGGATATTCCGCGCATCCTGATCGACGGCAGAACCGCCAGGCTGGAGCTCGGACTGCGGCTGACGGACTCGGCCTTGAACGCCATCGGCGACTGGCTGCTCGCGGAGTGTCTCGACCCGGCAGTCCTCTGCGACTTCTTCAGGCAGGCCAGCGGCGGCCCGCGAAAGCAGGCCGCGCTCGGCGCCCTCGCGCTAACCCAAAAGGAAGAGCACTGGCCACTCGACACCAGTCAGACCGGGTTCCTCGAGGTGTGGGCGCCGACGAGGCTGGAGACCGAACTGAAACGCCGCTCGGCGACTGGAGACGACAAGGCGACAGCGATGTTAAACCGCCTGTCGGGCGTGCGCGCACGGCCCAAGGTCAATTCAGCCCAACTGACGCAGTGGCTCGAGCAACGACACCTCGGCCGATACTGGGAAGCCCAGAAGATCCTGACGATGGCGGGTGACCCCAAGGCAACCGAGGTCTACATGTCGATGATCCGCAAGGGCTATTATCAGCAGTGGAACAGCTGCTACCTGGACGCCCTGCCCTGGAAGCTGACGGACGTGCCTCGCGTGCTCGAGTGGGCCAGCGCCACCTGCTGCACGCGCGTCGAAGTCGAGGCGATCTGGAAGGGCCTGTTCGGCAACAATAGCGTCAAGTCGGTGTTTCGCGGCCAGAAGTTCGCGCCCCTGCGCGAGCGCCTGGCGCAGCACTGGCAGATCCACCAGGGGAGCCTGCGCTACAGCAAGATCGCCCGCCACTTCATGCCGGGCCCGACCAAGAAACGCTAGGCCTGAGCCTTGTACTCCTCAGCCACCTGGGAGAACCCAGCCAGGGCCCCGTCGACGACCCAGTCGTCGACCGCATAGGAGATGCGGAAGTAGCCCGGCATGCCGAACCCCGTACCGGGGACCACCAGCACGTTGTGCTCCTGCAGTGCGCGCACGAACCGCACATCGTCCTGCTCGAGCGCCTTGGGGAACATGTAGAACGCACCCTGCGGTTTGACCACGTCATAGCCGCACGCGGTGAGTTGCTCGTACAGCCTGTCTCGCTTGCCGGTATAGCCATCCATCTCGACGCGGACGTCCTGCAGCCCAGCCACCACACGCTGCATGAAGGCCGGGGCATTGACGAAGCCCAGCGTCCGGTTGGCGAAGACCATCCCGCCGAACAACTGCTGCCGCCCCTCGACCTCGGGGCCGATCGCGATGTAGCCGATCCGCTCCCCCGGCAACCCCAGATCCTTGGAGTGGCTGGTGACCTGAAGGCTCCCCGCGTAGTGCTCGAAGATCCAGGGCACGGTCACCCCATCGTAGGTTATCTTGCGGTAGGGCTCGTCCCCCACCAGGTAGATCGTCCTGCCGTGGGCACTCGAGCGCTCCGTCAGCAGGGAACCCAGCGCGGCCACCTGCTCGGCCGGATAGACATTCCCGGCGGGATTGTTGGGTGAGTTGAGGACGACCGCCCGAGTCTTCTCGCCGATCGCGGCTCCTATCGCCGCGAGGTCCAGTCCGAAGTCCGACTGGCAGTCCACCGGAACCGCCACGCCTCCGTGATTGTCGATGTAGAAGTTGTACTCGGGAAAGAACGGGCGAATGATGATCACCTCGTCCCCCGCATCGAGGATCGTCTTGAAGATGACGTTGAGCCCGCCGCCGGCCCCCACCGTCATGATCACTTGACCCGCGTCGAACGTCTTACCACTCTCACGCGTCAGATGCTGGGCCACCGCCTCGCGGGTCTCGTCATACCCGGCGTTCATCATGTAGCGATGCTGCCCCTTGACCGGAGCCTCCACCAGATCGCGTAGCGCCTGCCGGAAAGCTTCCGGCGGATCGAGCACGGGGTTGCCCAGCGAGAGGTCGAAGATGTTCTCGGCACCCCGCTCGGCCTTCAGTCGCGCCCCCTCCTCGAACATCTTCCGGATCCAGGAGCCGTCGACGATGATCTGCTTGAGCTTGTT
>CAZANL010000780.1:0-2583 GCA_964486115.1 uncultured Planctomycetota bacterium | reverse complement strand
ACCAAGAAGGCGACGAACAGCGCTATCAATGAGATGATCAGGCGTACACGCAACTCGTCCAGATGCTCGCCGAATGTGAGCTGAGTCGCGACCTGGTCGCTGCTGGGGTTGTCTTGGTCGGTCATGGCATCAGCCAGCCTTTAAACACAGACGCGACCGCAAATGGTGCAGCCTCTTTGGCCGTGCCCATCACGGTCGCGGTGTACGAACGATCGCTGCGAGTCTGGCAGTCCGCGGACTGTTAGTCCTTCCCCAGGACCTGGAGCAGTTCCCGCTCGCTCATCTTGGGGATGCCAAGTTCTTGAGACTTCTTGAAGTCGGGGTCTTTCTCGTAACCCAGCCCGAGAACGACGAAGTCCGTTCTCTCCGTGACATGAGGCTGGACCTGGTCGCCCAGCTCCTCGATCAGCCGCTTGGCTTCCTCGCCCTTGTAGGTGCTCGTCAGCTTGCCCGCGAAGACGAAAACTCGCTTCTTGGTCTTGTTGAACACCGGGTTACGCACCATGTCCCCCTCGCCCAGGGGATCGATCTTGAACTCGCGCAGCACGTGATCGGGAATATCCGCCTGGGACGCCATCTTGTAGACACGACCCTTGCCCGACTCGGGCTGGTAGTAACGCTCGAGAATGCGGGCTTTCGACATCTTATCGGCGACGGTCAGGATCTGGATCTTGCCCCGCGGGGTCTCGCGGCCACCCTTACGGTAACGGAAGACCTCGAAAATCATCCCGCGCAGCAGACGGTCGCCTCGAGTCAGGTCGACATAGCAGATGCCGTTGTCCGTCGATGAATCGAGGATCTCGCCGTCCGGCTGCTTCGGATCGGGATCCTTGGGATTCTCCTCAATCAGATCCCTGAGATCCTTGATGCCCTTGGTGATGCTCTGGAGAGTGGTCCTCAGCTCGGAGATCTTGCCCTTGTACAATTCTTTGGTCTTGAACAACTTGGTGTCGAGCAGGTGTTTCTGGTTCTGGGAATTCTCGACCTTCTTGCGCTCATCGTGCCGTTGCCCCTCCATGGTCTTTCGGAGGTTTATCGTCTCCAGACGTTTATCCTTGGACTTCGAGAGCGCCGAGTCGAGGTCCTGCTGCAGCTTCCTCAGGGCCACTGCCTCCTTCTCTCTTTCCTCCGACAGCGCGCCACCCGCGGTGAGATCTTTGAGCGCGCCCCGCAATACTGCCAGCTCCTTCTCCAGCGCGTTGGTGCCCTCGGTCTCGTTGCCGAGGAGGTCGGCGACCCTGGACTCCAGACGCTTGATGGCCGACCTCATCGTGAGGATATTGGACTGCTGACCCGCATTTGGGTCGATCGCAGTCAGCCCAGCCTTGAGTTCTTCGTTGAGTCCGTTCAGCGTAGCAGCCATCGGCTCCAGGCTGGAAACCGCCTCGTCCCCGGCGTAGTAGCCCGTCACATAGGACAGCTTGCGCAGGTCGGCCTTCAGCGTCTCGTTGTCATTATGCAGATCGATCACGGTCTCTTGCTCGCTGCGAAACGTACTGCGCTGTACGGCATCGACCGTCGCTGTCTTCCACTTGACCTCTGCCCCATTCCACTTGGTATAGTAGGCAAAGGCGACCGAGGCTGTGGCAAGCCAGAGGGTTACGAACACGATTGCCAAGATGTCGAAGGGATGTGCCGCTGCCGGGTTCCGGTTCGTGTCGGATCGAGAGATCATATCTTGTGCTCCTAGTAGGCGATGAATTCGCGCAGCTGGTCGATCGTCAACACCTCGATGTTGAGGTCGCGCGTCGCCTTGATGAAGTCCGGATCCTCCTCGTACCCATTCTCGACGATGACCAGGTTGGTCCAGTGCGTCAGCTTGCCGTCGATCTGGGCGCCAAGTCGCTTCAACATGCTCTTGATGAAGGGTAGTCGCTTCTCGAACCGCTGAAACTTACCGACAAAGGCAACCCGCGTTCTGTCGTTTCGCAACGTGATTTCATTAGGTGTCCGATAGACCTTGTTGAAGATCTTGTCACCCCGTGAGACCGGCGCAAACTTGTCCTCCACGTGGATCATCCGGACCTGGCTAATTTCTTTCTGAACGCGCAGCACCTGCACTTTGGCGCGATAAGTCCAGAAGTCACCGGCGGCGGGGCTGAACACAAAAAAGATCAGGCCCGGCCGGATCTTGTCCTGGCTACCCAGGTTGATCCAGACTCCCTGAGCGTCGCTGAGGACGATCTCGCCATCCGGCCTGTCCGTCTCCACCGTGCTCATCACCAGCTCCTGTCGCGTGGCATAGCGCAGGGTCTGGCGACTCAGCTTCTTCTCGCCGAGCTTGCGGCGTAGGTTACCCTTTTTCTTGTTGGCCTCGACGATCTGGTTCTGGAGGGACTGAACTTCCCTGTTGCCTACCTGCTTCTCGCGCGTGATCTGCTTGTCCGTATCCTGGATCTTCTGCTCCAGAAGCGAGCGCTCGCCCTTCGCATCCTTGATCTGGGATGAGAATCTGCTTCGAACCTTTTCCGTCTCGGACTGATGTGTGGCCGCCAAGGACGTGGTCGCCCTGATCTGCTGCTCCAGCAGCCCCGCCTGCTCTTGACTTCGGTTCTTGATCGAATCCAGCTTGCCCTTCTCGGA
>CAZANL010000779.1:0-2586 GCA_964486115.1 uncultured Planctomycetota bacterium | reverse complement strand
TGAAGTCAAAGTTGTCCAAGAGATTCTGATCTCTCGTTAGAAGCTTGTCCCGCAGGACCGTCAGCCTGAGCGTCTTCTCGGCCCCGAGCACCGCTCGACCGAGCACCGCTTCGTGGCTTTGTCGATACCAGGTCCAGCCAGGGGCCAACGAGTTGACCGGCAGTGGATCTCCGGCGACAGCCACGATCGCGTCCCCGGGGCGCAGCCCAGCCATGGCAGCAGGTGACTTGTCTTTCACCACCATCACCGTCAGTACCGTCTGCCGATCTTCGGTCAGTGCATCGAAGCCCAGCGCCCCAGCCCCCAGCTGGTCCGCCCATTCATGTAATGGGTCGCACCCCGCAGCTTCGCGGTGGGCTTGGCATGCACCCGACAGAAACGAGGGCCGTGGAGGCGCTGCCCCACCAGTTCGAGAGTCAGCTTTCCCGCCTTTGCGCCACGGCTGACGGGCAGCCAGAGTCGTCCTGGGCCATCCACCTTGCGGCTAACGCGGCCGAGCTGCTTGCCGCTGACCGAGTCGAGTATTCGCAGCTCGCAGACATCCCGGGCCGGTGCGTTATTCGCCCCCGCTCTGACATCGACCGAGAAGATACCACGCCAGGTGCCGGGCAAACCCTTTTCGCGCTCGTCAAGCGCCGGCAGGGAGATCTCTACCGAATAGCGGTCATTTTGGCGCTTCCACTTGGCTGGGAACGCCGGCAGAGCAATCTCCCGGCCGCTCGCGTGCGTCGCCGCGTGCGTGACAAGGAGGAGCAGACATAGCAGATGGATGGTGCGCATGGAGTCTCCGTGATAAGAGACGCCTCAACCGCGACGAGGTAGCAACCCTTTTCGGCACGGGCAAGCCAGCGTTCAGAGATTGTCCTTGTTGGAGAGGTACCAGGCGAACCACTCTTTGCGGCACTTCTCCCTCTCCTTCGCATTTCCTCGTGGATCGTAGACCGGCGCCTTCTCGTCCAACCGGCTGACCTCGATCAGCAGCGACTGGATGAAGTTTCCCCGCCCATTGCCGTCCTCGGTATCGAGAGATATCTGCCGGAAGGCATTCAGCAAAATCGGCAGAGCGACCTTCTTGGGCAGAGACGTCACCGCTTTCAGCGCCGAACGCTGCTCCCCCGTGACCAGCGTTCTCTCGAGCTGCTTCGACTTCTCTGCCTGCTCGGTGTACGGGATCTCCCGAACCGGGTTCTTGACCGGTTTGCGCTTTTTCTTGGAGGCCCCGTCGCCGCTCTGGCGCGGCTTCTTCTTGCCCCCCTTGGAACCGTCGCCATCACCGGCCTTCGGCTGACCTGACGTGGGCTCCTGCGAGGCGTCATCCTCCGGGGAGTCAGTCTTCTCGTCGATTGCCGACCCTTTGGCCACCTTGATGTCGTCGTTCTGGCTCTTGCTCCCGCCGGAACTCAGGGCGAAGATCAGTATACCCAGACCGCCGACCAGACCGATCACGAGCAGGACGATGTGCCACGCCTGCAGCTGCTCTTGCTTCTGCGACGGCGGTGCTCCCCGTCCACCACCACGCCCCCCTCGCCGACGGCCCCCGCCGGCCGCACGCCTGATCGGGCGGGTCCTCTCCCCGGCCTTATTGCTCCCCTTCCGGGTGCTGCCCTCCGGAATGACCATGACCTCTTCGCACTGCGGACAGGTTCCTTCTTCCCCCGCCGCCTCGTCGGGTGCTGAGATGTTGCGCCCGCACGCTTCGCATTCAAAGCGGATCGCCATCGTTGCTTCCTCGCGGCGAATCGTCGCCAGTCGCCCGGGCCGCCCAATTGCGCCAAGGGAACCAATTGTTGGCAACTCCGAGGCCCTGTCAAGCCCCCGCCCAGCCTTGTGGGCAATTACGACGTACACGAGGTCCCTGGCCCGAGCGCAAGGACCGATGTCCACCAGGCCGCTGAAACCCGCCGATCGGGCTCACCGGACCTTCCCAGCGCTATCGGTTACGTGCCGTCACGGGGTGGGATTCGGTCGTCCCGTCGGCCCGGACCAGCGTGAAGCGATCCCACTGATTGATCGTCGGACAGACGTGCTGCGGCGCAATCAGCAGTGAGTCGCCAATCGCGAAAGCGGACTCACCGTCGTGGCTGAGCACCATGTGCTCCTCACTGATCTTGACGGCTTCGAGCCCAGCCACGGAAAACCTCGTGGGCGGCCCCTGATCGACCGCGCACCGCTTGTGCCCCAGATTCAGCGTTATCCGGTCCTCGGTCGGCCGATCCATCACCCGTGCCAGCAGCAAGGCCGCCAACCGAAAGCGTCCCGGCATCAGGCCATCATACTTCGTGTCCCAGTAGATGAACGTCCCCGGCGAGGCCTCGACGGTCAGGGCGAGCCGGTGACGCACGAGCAATTCCTCGAGGCAGTGCAGCGACCCCGGACTACCCGACACGACCAACCTCTCGACGGGCCCCAGCCCATTCAACGCCGCGACCAGACACCCCATCGCCTCCCGCGCACAGACCTGACGCTCTTGCGCGTCTTTCGAGTGATTGTGGCCATCATAGGCATGCAACCCAGCGAAGCGCAGACCGGGCAGGTCTGCAATCCGCTCCAGCAGACCGGCCACCTGCTCGGGTGGCAGGCCGGTCC
>CAZANL010000778.1:0-2596 GCA_964486115.1 uncultured Planctomycetota bacterium | reverse complement strand
TCCCTCGAGCAGCTGCTCCCGGGCAGTCGCCGGACCGACCAACAGGGGCCCACGCTCCGAGTCGTAGCCGCCGAGCCATCGGTCCGTCATCGCGTCCCCTTACGGGGAAGTCTACTTGCCCGCCGCCGCACCGGGCATCGGGCTGAGTCCCCCCGGGTTCTCGACCTCCTCGGCCATCTTCCCGGCGTACCAGCCCTCGAGCCCCTGCTCGCGGATCGCTTCCTGCTGCGCGTCCAGCATGCGCACGCAGTACGGCAGCATGCGCTGGAAGTGGGTGAACAGGACAGCGAGGGTGAACAGTGCCTCGACGCCCTTGTTGTTGTTCCACAGCACCCGGAACAGTGCCTTCCAGAATGGTCCGCGCAGCTCGCTTCGAGACGTGGCGTACCAGACCATGCGCAGGGCCGTGCGTGCGTTCCGGAAGAACACTCGGGCCCCCGGGAACAGCACGGGGATGGTGTTCAGCTCGCACGCCACGTCCGCGCAGCGCGCGAAGTACTTCTCGGGGTCGTACGCGTGCTTCAGGATCCGCTGCACGTCGACCAGGACCTCGTCGGCCGGCCGCTCGGTCTTGAACTGGATCCCAGCCGAGATCTGGTCGCGCACCGTCTCGCCGGTCTCGGTCTTCGGCAGACCGTAGCGGGCACCAGGGAACAGCCGCTGCTCGCGGTCGAGGCGCTTCGCCATGCCCGTGCCCGGCAGCGGGTAGATGATCGAGCCCATGACCCAGGGGATGCTGGTCTCCTCGACGCACTGGATCACCAAGTCGGCGATGTTGTCGGGCTCGCCGTCCATGCCGATCAGGAACCCGGAGTGCACGGTCGCACCGGCCACCTGGTAGATGCGGTGCACGGCTTCCGAGATGGAGAAGCCGACGTTCTGCCCCTTGCTGGCCTTGGCCAGGGCTTCGGGGGACGGCGTCTCGATGCCGATCAGGAAGTACTTGAAGCGCGCTTCGCGGAACAGCTCCAGCAGCGCGTCGTCCTTGGCGATGTTCAGGGTGACGCTGGTGGAGAACGCGAACGGGAAGCGGTGCGCGGTCTGCCACTGCACCAGGGCGCGCAGCGTCTCCTTCGCGCGCTTGAAGTTGCCGGCGAAGTTGTCGTCGAAGAAGTCGACCTGGCCGCGGTACCCGGCTGCGTACAGCGCATCGAGCTCGGCGAGGACCTGGGGGATGGTCTTGGAGCGATAGCCGTCGAAGATGTCGATGACGTTGCAGAACTCACAGGTGTAGGGACAGCCGCGCGAGTACTGGATCCCGACGTAGAGGTAGTCGGAGAGGTCGAGCAGGTCGAAGCGCGGGGCGGGTGAGCTCTTCAGGTCGGCCATGCCGTCGGCCCGGATCACACGCTGCACGCTGCCCGGGTTCTCGAGCGCGTCGAGCATCGGCGGCACGCACAGCTCGGCCTCGCCGATGCACACGATGTCGGCGTCCGACGCGATGTACACGGCTTCGTTCACGGTCGCGTCGGCGCCGCCGACCACCACGGTCTTGCCGAACTGCTTGGCGCGCTCGGCGAGGGCCAGCGCCCGTGTACGGCTCACGATCTTGCTGCCCATCAGCACCACGTCGCACCAGCGCAGGTCTTCGTCGCGCACCAGCCCCACGTTCTCGTCGACCAGCCGAAGCTCCCAGGACTCCGGCAGCGAGCCCGCCAGGGTCAACATGCCCAGCGGGGGGCACATGTACTTGGTGCCTGCCATCTCGGCGACGCTCTCGAAGTTCCAGAACGAGTGGCTCTCGAACTTGGGCCAGATCAGCAGGGCTTTGACGTCCATGGGGCGGTCCTCGGGCAGTACTGGCCGAGGACCTATGGCACACCCCTCCGGCGAGGTATCCGCCGATCGACGGACATTCCCGGTGTCCGGCGCCGCTGACGGGCCGGTGTTCAGCCCATGTACTTGGACGTCATCAGCCAGACCGTGACGATCGCAGCGAGGAACGAGGGTGCACCGAGTGCCGTCCAGATCCGCCGGTCGCGGTGGAACGCCTCGGGCAGCTCGGTGCCGTTCTCGAGCGCTTCGTCGGCCATGTCGCGCATGCGCAGCTGCAGGGCGGCCGCGGGCAGCCAGGTCAGGCCGGCGACGGCGTACAGACCGATCCCCAGGCGCACCCAGAGGGCTTCGAGGGTCCACGGTCCCGTCGCCACCATGGCGAAGCCCGTCACGGGCAGCAGCACGCCGGCGGGGACCGTGAAGATCCAGTCCGCCAGCACGATCTGGCGCTGGCTCCAGGCGATGACCGCCACGTTCCCCGACCGGTCCGCGCGGAACTTGTACCAGGCCGAGCCGAGGCCCGTGCCGAGGAAGACCACGGCCGAGAGCACGTGCAGCCACTTCAGCGTGGTGTAGAGCATCTGCGTACCAGCACCAGTGTGCCCACCAGGATGGGGACGTTCTTGGTCATGGGCCCGAAGGGGTGGACCCACAGTGATGGATCCTGCCAGGAGACGAGCAAGGGCAGCGCGATGAGTGCGGCGGCCTGGCAAGCCAGCAGCACGCACAGCACCCGTCCGCGCAGCACCAGGGCGGCGACGCCGCTGGCGGCCTGTGCCAGGCCCATGCCCGTCAGGAACAGCGCCGGGTCGGTGGGCAC
>CAZANL010000777.1:0-2602 GCA_964486115.1 uncultured Planctomycetota bacterium | reverse complement strand
AGGAGAATGACAAAGCTCGCAGAACACTGGACACTCTGCTGGCCCAGCAACCGCATCACGAACAAGCGCTACTACTCTCTGGCAGGCTATACGAGCGCAAGCTGCTCTACGGTCTGGCAATGGCCGAGTTTCAGCGGGGCAAGGGTGAGGAGGCCCAGGCGTCCGCAAGGCGGCTGGCCCGCGAGAACCTGATCCAGGAAGCACAGCACCAACTGGAAGATGGTCAACCGTTGAAGGCAAGGCAAACCGCAGAGCAATGTCTGTCAATCCTGCCCGACCTGGCCCAGGCCAAGCTATTGCTTATCGAGTCATTGATCGTCACCGGCCAAGATCTCGATGCGCTCGACCAGGTCGAGGCGCTGCGCGACTGCGGACATCCGTCGGCCGAGATCGATCCGCTGCTGTCGCGTCTGGCCGAAAGAAACCCGCAGATCGCCCTTCAGCTGGCGCAGGAGAGGCTGGGGGACACGCTGGAGGAGATCAAGCGTCTGGTCAAGGGGTCACCCGAAAAGGCGCTCGCGCCTCTCGCCAACGTCCTGGAGCAGTTTCCCGAGGATATCACGGCCAACCGGCTTCACGGGGAAGCCCTGGAGAAACTGGGACGCGACCGGGAGGCGGCCGGTGCCTTCGCGCGGGTGCTCGAGTTCTCTGGGCGTGACGACCCAGAACTGCTCCACCACTGCTACGAATTGCTGGCCGACAACTCGAGCCCCGAAGAACTGCTGCCCTGGCTAGACCAGTTGATCGATCGCGGAGGCCCGGAAGTTGCTCGCCTTCGGCGCCACCGCGCGAGCCTGTACCGCGAACTGGGACAGCCCGAAGCAGCCTTGGCCGATCTGCAGACAGTGCTGAACAACGAAGATAATGACCCTACCCTACTCGAGCAGGTCGTCTCGTTGAAAAAGGAGCTGGGCGACCTGGAGGGAGCGCTGGCCAGCCTGGGCGACCTGCTCTCCTGCACGGACCAGGATGTCGATCGGCGAGAAGTGCTCGAGCACATCGCTAATCTCAAAACAGAATTGGGGGACGTCGGGGGGGCCTTGTCAGTGCTGGTCGAGTTGGTCGAACTTCTGGGCGACGGCGTAGACAGTGAACTGCTCGAGCGAGTCGTCGACCTCGAAACCGAGACCGGCGATATCCAGGGCGCACTGACTCACCTCGCGCAACTGATCGACCAGACACCAGCAGGGGAGTCCTGCCGCTTCGAGTTACTCGATCGTGCCGCGGCGCTGAAAATGGAAATCGGGGATGTGGACGGCGCGCTGGAGGATATGTCCCGACTGCTGGCCATCCTGCCCGAAAATGGTGATGAAGCGGCCCAGCTACTCGAGCGCACCGCGACGATTCGCGTCGAGCGAGGCGACATCGACGGGGCCCTGACCGACCTGGCCGACCTGCTCCAGCGAACTCCCCAGGAAGCTCCGAACCACCTGAAGCTGCTTGATCGGACGATCAACTTGCGCCTCAAACAGGGCGATTTCCAGGGGACTTTGGACAGCCTGACACAACTGCTCGAGGAGACGCCGATCTCCGACCGCAACCCGCTGCTGGACCGAACCGCAGCGGTCCGCCTGCAGATGGGCGACAAGACCGGAGCGCTGGCCGACCTGGAAAGCCGCCTGGCCTCGACACCCGAGAATACGGAAGACCAGATCGAGCTGCTGCGCCAGACCGCCAACCTCCAGCTGGAACTGGGCGACCTGCCCAAGGCCCTGAGCAGTTACAACCGGCTGCTCGCTCAGGACCCATCGGACCTCGAAGTCCGCCTGCGGGCCGCTAGCATGAAAGTCGAGCACGGTGACGTCGACGGCGCACTGGCCGATTACAATATCGCTCTGGAGCACTCTCCGGACGACCTGAACCTGCTGTTCAATCTCGGAAACTGCCAGATGCTGCAGCTGCACCTCGAAGAAGCGATCAAGACCTACACCCACATGCTCAAGATTGCTCCAGACGACCGACAAGCGCTGCTCAATCGAGCCGCCTGTTTCCGCCAGGTCATGCCTCGCCAGCATGCCCGGGCACGTGACGACCTGGAACGCGCACTCAGCTTGAGCTAGCTGCTGATGCCGGCCTGCCCGAGTCCGGATTGCTCTGGCATCAAGACTACGCTAGCCGGGGTCTGCGTCGCGCCCCGCACCCAGCCCAGGGTAACTCGCCGGCCATCGACGGACTCCCAGTTCGCGCCCCGCCAGCCCGATCAACTCTCTCGCCGACTGGTCGTAGCGGAATGCCGATGGGTTGACCTTCCGGTCATAGCGCAACAGGATCGGTAACTCCGTGATCCGTAGTCGCTTTATTCGCGAGAGCCGGAACAACAGCTCCACCTGCACCACGAAGCCGGGGGTCGTGATCAAGTGGGTCGGTCCGTACCATTTCCAGCTGGTGCGCAACAGACCTACTCGGTAGGCCCGATAACCACTGGAGTAGTCGGTCACGCCTGGTATCGGAAAGACCAGCCGCAGCCCGAAGCTGGTGAACGCGGACAGTAGCTTGCGGCGCAAACCGACACCCACCACCCGGGCCCCCGCGCGATACCGGCTGGCAATCACGAGGTCGTCGCCCGCGGCAACCAGATCTGCCATTCTGGGCGCCAATGCCG
>CAZANL010000776.1:0-2618 GCA_964486115.1 uncultured Planctomycetota bacterium | reverse complement strand
CACCCCGCCGCCCAGCACCTTCTGGTGCAACTCCTCCACCTTCTTCGGGCCCTGCTCTTGTTCTTGCTCCTGCGCCGCTAGCGGCGCGGCGAGCATCCCACAGAGGATCAGCGTCAGCGCGAGTCTCATTTGTCCTCCTCCTGGTCGTGTCTCTTGTAGAAATGCTCGATTGCTTTCTCGATCGACGGGGCGTTGCCGAAGGGCTCCTGCTCGATCTTGCGCGTCACGTCGACCAGCAGCTCTTGGGTGTCGATGAACTTGGTCATCCCGGCGTTGATTCGGTCGTGCACTTTGGCAAACGTGTTGACCCGAAGGTACATCTGGGCCAGCTTCTCGGTGATCTTCTTGATCGCTCGGTTGCCTTGTAGGATGCCCTGGCGAACCAGATTTTGGACCTGCAGGGAATCGGCCTGGAGCCGGATGTTGTCCATCAGGAACTTCTTCTCCGCCTCGAGGTTGTCGATCAAGTCGCTGTAGGCTTCCTGTAGGGACGAGAATATGCGGATCAGGGCCGACAGGTTCTTCGACAGGTTCTTGTAGCTTCGCTTGGTGCGGGTGTAGCCGTCGACGTAGCGCCGATTGATCTTGTATCGGCGGTAGACCCGGGTGAAGTCCCGCTTGTGGCGGTCCTTCAGCTTCGGGTCGTCGGCCTCCATGTACCTAGTCGCTAGTTCCTTGAGCTCCTTGGAGATCGTCTTGCCCTTGGTCTTGAAGCCGGAAACGTTTCCGTCGAAGCTGTTGGCGCGGAAGTCCAGGTATCCGTTGAACTTCGACAGTTTGCGCTGCAGCTCCTTGAACACGTTGATCAGGATGTCCTGGTTGGCGATCACACGGTCGAAGTCCCACACCACCTTCTTGGCGTAGGCGCTCATCTTGAGGGTGATCCGGCTGGCCAGTACCTGGTTCTTCGGGTTCTGGATGTAGGCTTTGAGATCTGACTGAAGATCTTTGTTGGCTTCGCCGAGCGAATTGAGCAGCGGGTCATATTTCGACAACGACCGCTCGAGAGTGCGGATCTCCTGCTTGATCGACCAGTTCTCGGGCAGCTTGTACTCGGGAACGTAGTCCTGCTTGTTATAGAGATCACGTGGCTTCTTTGCCGAAGGTGCCGGCTGTTGCGCTTCCAGTGAGAGCGCGCTCGCCAGCGTGGCGAGCAGCACCCAGGCAAGCGGGCTGCCGAGCGTTCCGGGTCCGGTCTGCATCAGGAGACTCCTTTTTTTCTTCACGGGCTATCTATCGCTGGCTGGTCGTCGTTGCGGCGACGGAGGGATCGCCGAGAAAGAACGCGGGGTCGTCCAGGGTGTCGGAAAGGCGGCGTCGCTCTACCCGCGGCACATGTGCGAGGTAGACCGCCGCCTGCTTGAACTGGCCGGACAGGTAGTTGAGCAGGACCAGGTGATACATGTCGTTTGGCGTCAGCCCCATGCCCTGCTCTTGGTGAACTCGCGCGTATTCGGTGAAGTCCTCGAGCGCCATCTGGTATGCGTTGAGCAGGAACAGCGCCATTGCGCGATTGTAGAGCAGCCGCTTGTACTGGCCGGCACGTACCTGCTTCTTGTGCCGGCGGGCGAGCTCCACGGCAGTTTCCAGGTGATCCAGCGCGATGCTGGGTAGCTTCTTGCCCAGGGCAATCTGGCCGGCAAGAGCATAAGCCATGACCTGGTCGTGAGGGTCCATCTGGGTGAACGCCTTGTCTCCCATCACCTCGTTCAGGTCCTGGTCGGCCTGGTCGTATGCCTTGCCGCGAAAGTAGGTGTTGGCCCGGCGCATTCGGGCTGGGAGATGTTCCCGGTTGAGCTCGAGCGCTTTGGAATATCCTTCCACGGCCAGGTCTAGCTCGCCCTGCATCTCTAGCGCAATCGCGTGATGGTACTGGCAGGTGAAATCCTGCGGGTGGTTGACCAGCCAGCTCGCGTAGTGCTCGCTGGCTTCCTTGTAGCGGCCTTCTCCGAGAGCCGCATTGCCCAAGGCGTTGGCGGGTGTCGCGCGGGGCCTGGGCGGTGGTGTGGTCTGGCATCCGATCAGCAGGCCAGTCAGTGCGAGGGACAGTAACAGCGTCCTCATGGTCACTCCTTTTCAAGGTCGCGAGGGCTTCCGACCCCGGTCGGGGTATGTTCAAACGTCAGAAGAGCTTGGTGCAATTGACATGCCGGAGGATGAAATGGCTGTAAACGGCACCCTGGGTCGGTTTAGCGGTGTGTGAGGTTATCTTTGTGGGGCGAGGTGTTAGAAGCTTGTAACCGGCCCGGATGGGTGGTCAGGGGTGCAGTAGCGGACATGGCAGCGAGCGACGAGTGGCGGACGTCGTAGACGCCGCCGATTCGGCGGCCGCTTGCGATGTGTCACCGAGTGGCCGTTGCGACGTGATGTCGTCGGGGCTCGGCTTCTCGATCGGGTCAGACGTCCCACCCGAACTGTACGGATTGAACAGCAGTTTCAAGGTGAAGATCTTCCAGTACGGGCAGTGGTGTTGGGCTGTTTCGATTCCGGGAGGCGGCGATGGGTCGCCCGGGGCTCAAGAACCCAGTTCGTACAGGAGCAGTGCGCCGGCGACCGCAACGTTGAGTGACTCTGCGGGACCTCCCATCGGGATCGTCAGTGTCGTGCAGTCCAGGCCC
>CAZANL010000775.1:0-2624 GCA_964486115.1 uncultured Planctomycetota bacterium | reverse complement strand
GTCGATGGCGGAGCTGGCGGCGGACCTGCGCAGGCACCTGGCGAACGAGCCGATCGTGGCGCAGCCGCCGGGGACCGTCGCGCGGGCGGCGAAGTGGGTGCGCCGCAACCCGACGAAGAGCGTGGCGGCGGCGGTGGCCGTGGTGGCCATGGTGGTGATCGGCTGGCTGGGGCTGGTCGCGATGGAGAGCGCTGGACGTGCTCGGAGATCTGCGGAGCAGTTGAGGCAGTCGAACGAGCAGCTGCTCGAGGAGAAGGTCGAGGTCGAGCGGCGGTCCTACGCGGCCTTCATGCATGCGGCCCGAGCGGCCTTTGAGAAAGGGGACCTCAAGGATGCCCGAAGGCTCCACGGCCTCTGTCCTGAGGCTCAGCGACACTGGGAGTGGTATCACCTCGGCCTGGAGCTCGACTCCTCTCTGGCGACCTTGCGCGGGCATGGAGCCGAGGTGACTTCAGCTTCCTGGAGTCCGGACGGGACCCGAATCGTCTCGGGGTCCGCAGATCAGACGATCCGTATCTGGCACGCGAAGAGCGGCGACCTGATGCAGAACCTCGAGGGGAATGAGGGCGTCGTCACTTCCGTTGCGTGGAGTCCGGATGGCAGGCGCATCGTTTCCGGGTCTGCCTCCAAGACGCTGCGTCTCTGGGATGCCCAGACGGGTGAGCCTCTGCGGACCCTCACGGGGCACGGGTCCTTCGTCCAGGCCGTAGCCTGGAGCCCGGACGGTCAGCGGATCGCGTCAGGATCCCATGACGGAGCGCTCCGCATCTGGGATGCACACAGTGGGATCAGCCTAGAGATCCTGGAAGGTCATACAGGGGTCATCCGTTCGTTGGCCTGGAGCCCGGACGGCCTGCATGTTGTCTCCGGTTCCGCGGATCACACTGTTCGCGTCTGGGATGCGAGAAGTGGAGAGCTCCTACACCACTTAGCTTCTGAACCTGGTCGGGCGTTGTATGGGGCTGTAGCGTCGGTGGCCTGGAGCCCAGACGGCCAGTACATCTCCGCAGGTTGGAGGGACGGCAACGTGATCTTGTGGGATGCGGTGACCTGGAAATGGATGCAGACGTCGAATTTTGATTTCGACATACCCGGCGACGCGCTCGGCATATCTCGATTCGGCGCGGGACCCAGTCCCCTGCCCGTAGTCGCCGGCGTGTCTGTCGGCTGGAGCCCGGATAGCAGCCAGCTCTTAGCAGGTCATCCCGATGGGAGCATCGTGTTGTTGGGGCTCGCCAACGGGGTCATGTCCTCTATTACTGACATGACCTTGTACTGGCTAGGGTCGTCGGATCTGGGGCTCGAATCCCTAGATCGAATGAGGGGTCACGACGAGGGTGTCTCCTGCTTTGCCTGGAGCCCTGATGGGTCTCGATTCGTCTCCGGGTCTTACGACGGCACACTTCGATTGTGGGATGCTGTGGCGAGGCACGGTGGCCAGCCCCTCTCGGGGCAGAGGATGGGTGATTGGGAGACGACCGGCGCCGCGAGCACAGTCGCTTGGAGCCCCGACGGGATGCGCATCGCTGCTGGCTTTGTTGATGAAGGCCTGGGTGTCTGGGATGCACAGACCGGAGAGACTCTGCGCAAGCTCCAACCCCGTGAAGGTATCCGGTCCGTGGACTGGAGCCCCGACGGGCAACGGATCGTCTCGGGTTCGTATGACGGGGACCTGTACATCTGGAAGGTGACCGACTTTGGATCTCCGCACCGTCTTGGGGAACATGAAGATCAGGTGTTGTCGGTTGCATGGAGCCCGGACGGATCTCGCATCGCCTCCGGAGCCGCTGACGGCACCCTTCTTGTCTCGGATGTCGAAAGTGGCGAGTGCGCGTGGGCCAACGAGGAGCATGAAGATGTCGTGTTCTGCGTGGCCTGGGACCACACCAGTTCACGGATCGCTTCGGGCTCCTTCGATGGAACCCTGCGCATCTGGGATGCGAAGACCGGGGTGGCCTTGGATGTTGTGGAGTGGAGCCACAAGGTCGCCCAAGTGACGTGGAGTCCGGGCGGCGACAGGATCCTGTTCTCGGATGGAGGGAGAGGCCTACGGGTCCTGGATGTGGGGAGCGGGGAGGTGGTTGATGCGATCGAGTCCTCGCACCCGATCGGGGTCTTTGCATGGAGTCCCGACGGCGCACGGATCATCTCGGGGTTGTTCGATGAGCCCGGCCTGCGCATCTGGGATGCGGCAACAGGACAGAGCTTGGGGTCCTTGGATACCGATGGGCACGGAGTCTGCGCTCTGTCGTGGAGCCCCGACAACGAGCGATTCGTCTTGGCCTCGCCCGCTGGCCTCGTCGGTGTTTGGGGGGGCCGGCAGGAGGACGTATTGAACTTCTGGCGTGCAGAGGGCGAGCGTCGGCGGGTGGGGCGCCCGCTGGAAGCCGAGGCGTTCAACCTGGTCAAGGGATTGCTCGAAGAACACCTGCGCGTCGAGCCCGTGCTGACGGCGCTCCAGGATGACCCTGGCCTCTCCGACGAGCTCCGCATCGAAGCCCTACGCGTGGCCCGCTGGAATGGTGACTTTTCCTCTTCCCAGCTCAACAGCCGTGCCTGGAGCTGTGTGGACCCCGATCGCGAGGACCTAGACAGCGACGTGGTCCGAGGCCTGCGGCTCGCCC
>CAZANL010000774.1:0-2630 GCA_964486115.1 uncultured Planctomycetota bacterium | reverse complement strand
GCGACGCACTGAGCGCCGACACCCAGGAGGAACTGAAGCTCAAGATCCACACGCGGTCCGTGCTCTACAGCCGGAAAGGGCTTGATCTGACCAACGAAATCATTAAGCTCCTCAACCAATAACCACGCACGGTCCGCAGACCTGAAACCTGGCCACACCGGCGGCAATCCAGGTGAACCATCCGCGGACCAGCCAGTGCGCAAGAGTCTCTGAACGGTTGTGAACGCATGCCGACCGACCGCCGGTGAGCATCGCGCCGTAACCTCGCCGCTAAAATTAGTATAACGGGCGAACGCCGCCAAGGACGTACCCTAGCGGAAGTGCCTGCCGGGACCTTCATCAGGCCCGGACTGACGCCACATATCTGGATCTATTCTTGAAGCGCAAGCAGAAGACGATCAAGCGGACGGCAGAGTTCGAAGGCGTCGGACTGCACAGCGGCGAGCGAGTGCGAATGCGCTTCAAGCCAGCCGGTGTGGATGAAGGCATCACCTTTGTCCGAATCGATCTGCCAAAGCGGCCCCGGATACCGGTTCGCGCACAGTCGGTGGTCCAGAAACTACGCCGGTCGGCCTTGTCCAAGGACGGCGCCGAAGTACAGACGGTCGAGCACCTGCTGGCATCCCTCTCGGCGATCGGCATCACCAACCTGGAGATCGAGTTAGACGGCACGGAGATTCCCGGCGCGGACGGCAGCTCACAGCCGTTCTACCATTTGTTGAAACAAGAGGCGGGCATTGTCGAACAGGATGCCGAGGTGACGCCCTACCGCATCGAGGAAGCGATAACGGTCATCGAGGCGGACACCTCCTTGGTTGCACTTCCAGCGAAAGACGACTCGCTCACCGTCTCGTACGTTCTTGATTACGACGCCCCGCTACTGCGCAGCCAGTACCTGTCACTCGAGATCACCGAGAGCTCCTTCGCCAAGGAAATTGCTCCGGCCCGCACATTCTGTCTGGCCAGCGAGGTAGAAGCCCTGCGGCAGATAGGGCTGGGTAAGGGTGCCAACTACGATAACACTCTGGTAGTCAACGGCGATTGCGTGGTCAACAACGAGCTGCGCTATCCCAATGAATTCGTGCGCCACAAGATCCTCGACCTGATCGGTGATCTCTACATGCTGGGCTCACCGGTCGTGGGGCAGATCATCGCGACCAAGAGCGGCCACCTGACGAACATGCGCCTGGTCCAGCGCCTGGCCGAGGAACGTGCCCGGAGCGAATTGGCAGATGGCGATTCATCCACAGGGTTCGACATCCGCGCGATCCAGCGCATGCTGCCCCACCGCTACCCGATGCTGCTGGTCGACAGGGTGCTCAAGATCGAGGGAACCGAGCGCGCCGTTGGGATCAAGAACGTCACGTTCAACGAACCGTTTTTCCAGGGGCACTGGCCGGATAACCCGATCATGCCAGGCGTCCTGCTTATCGAGGCGATGGCGCAGATTGCTGGCATCTTGCTCACCCAGCACGTCGAATCACGATATGCAGTCCTGCTATCACTGGACAAGGTCAAGCTGCGCCAGGCAGTCATTCCCGGGGATCAGGTCATCCTCGAGGCCGTCTCCGCGAAGCTGAAGGCCCGCACAGCCTTGATCAACACCACGGCGACTGTCGCTGGTCGACTCGTTGGCCAGGCACAGATCAAGGTGATGCTGATTGACGCCTGAAAAACCCAAGAGCGACCAGACCACCACAGGCTGGGCCCACGCAGCAGACATGGCACTACATATGGCGCCCCAGCGGTTCACGAATTATCTCGTCAGCACCGTTTTTACTTGGCAGCGCCAGAAAATGAGGTATCCTTCCGACCGAGGGTGAGGCTCCGCTAGAGGTTAGGTACGTTGTTGTGGAGCCGGGAGATATCTGAGGACTCCCCCGCTCTGCGTAACCCGCAGGTGGGCCAGCAAACAGTAACGCGGCCCACAAGGACGCTGAGAAGGAGCAGGCAGAGGCCATGTCGACGATTAGAGTCTTTGAAGGGGCCGCCGTACACCCTGAGGCGCAGATCGCCGAGGATGTCGAGATCGGGCCATTCACCACTGTCGGCCCCCATGTGAGCATAGGCCGTGGCACTCGCATCGGCAGCAATTGCACAATATCTGGGCGCACCTCGCTTGGCGAAAGAAACCGGATCTTCTCTCACGCGGTGATCGGCACCGAGCCACAAGATCTCAAGTTCCAAGGCGAGCACAGCACGCTGGAGATCGGCGACAGCAACACCATCCGGGAGTTTGTCACGATCAACGTCGGGACAGAAATGGGCGGTGGCAAGACGAAGATCGGCAATAACAACATGCTGATGGCCTGCTCGCATGTCGCTCACGACTGCATCCTCGCGGACAACATCATCCTCTCGAACAACTGCCTGCTCGGCGGACATATACAGGTCGATTCACACGCCATCATCTGTGGCGCAAGCGTGGTCCATCATTTCGCCACAATCGGTAAGCACGCCTTTATTGGCGGATTGACCCGTGTCTCACGCGATATTCCACCCTTCATGATCTACGTTGGCAGCCCACCGAAGGTCCTAGGGGTCAATATTGTCGGTCTCAAACGACACGGATTCGACCATGACACCATCGCGGCTCTCAAGGAGGCGCACCGCTACTTCTTCCGCAGTGA
>CAZANL010000773.1:0-2634 GCA_964486115.1 uncultured Planctomycetota bacterium | reverse complement strand
TCCGGATGGATCTGTCAAGGAGATCGGGCAGCTGTGGCTGGCATGCTACCCGGCCTAAGTCACTACCAATTCTAACAGTCGGACATGTCAGGTCAAGTCATTCAGCCGATAGTACAAATCCGCCGGATTGACACTTTCGGAACGACCCTCAGACAGCACTATTCGCCCGCCGACAAAAACGGAGCGAACCGCAGTCTGTGGAACCATCGAGAACAGGATTGCGTCGATCAGCGCCTGTCCCGGGTCGATTCCAGCCGGCAGCAGAGATGGATGATCCCGATCGACGACGAGAAAGTCGGCCCACTCGCAAGCCGTCAGCCGCCCGACCGGCACGCCCAGATTTCTGGCTCCGGCACCCGTCGCCATGTCGAAGAGCGCCGACACACCATCCCTCGGGGGTAGCGACGTCAGCACCCCCATCTCGAGTGCTTTGACCCGCTGCAAAAAGGCGGCGGCCCGCACCTCATCGGGGATCGAGAGCTTGTGGTTGGCGTCGGTCCCCAGCGACACACTGACACCCGCTCTCAGCAACTCGGGAAGCGGAGTGATGCCATCCCCCAACGCCATATTGGTCAAGGGGTTGTAGGCCAGGCCGCGGCCTCTTGCCCCCAGCAGTTCACACTCCTCCTGATCCAGCCAGCAGCCGTGCACCAGCACTAATCTATCATTGACCAGACCCAGCTCGTCCAGTGCCCGAAGTGGTGTGGTCCCATAGCGCTCCATGCTGTAGGCCAGGTCGGACTGCTGCTCGGCCAGATGGATGTGCATCGGCGAATCGAGCTCCTCCGCCAGCGCCATCCCAGCCTGGATCATCTCGGCCGACGCTCCGTGCAGCGAGTGAGGCGCGGGTGCCACCGTCACCAGTGGGTCGTCGGCAAACTCTGCCGCCAGTTCCCGCGTATGCGCCACCGCGGCATCCACAGTTTCCTTGAAGCGAGCCTGCCCTGGCTTGACGCCCTGATCGTACATCGTCCGCAGCAGCACGATCCGCATGCCCAGCTGGCGGGCCGCCGCGATCGCCTCACGGGCGTACGTGTTGCCCAGGGGTTCGCCCCCCAACCCATTATGGATGTAATAGAACTCCCCCACCGTGGTCGTCCCGGCCTGCAGCATCTCGGCAAAGCAGATCTGCGCACCCAACGCAATCTGCTCCTGGCTGATCTGCTCCACCAGCGGATACATGAAGCGGTCGACCCAGTCCCGGAAATCCCGAGCCTGCTCAGAATATCCACGCAGCAGCACTTGAAAGCTGTGTGAATGGCTGTTGACGAAACCAGGGATCAACACCGCGCCCGGATGTTCGACACGGTTGTCCGAGGCCAGGCCGCCGGCATCACCTGTCGCCTCGATCCGTCCGTCGGGACCCACCAACAGGCCGGTGGCTGAAAATCCTTCGGGAGTCAACACCGCATCGGCGACGTGAAGCGTGCTCATCGTTCCAGCGCCTCCCGCGCCAGCCTCTCGTACAGTTCGACGCCCGCCTCCAGTTCGCTGCGATCGATGTACTCATGATCGGTGTGGGCCACAGTGATGCTACCGGGCCCGGCCAAGGTCACCGGCGCCATGTGCGCGATGTAGGGGCCGTCCGTGTTATAGGACACCACGCTGGTCGGATATCCCTCCGGAACCTGATACTGAAATGGGGGATTCCCGCCACTCACGGTCACATCGACCTCGTTGGTCAGCTCGCGCAAAGTTGCCTCGATCGGCTCCATCGGACCGACCAGGCGGAACAGAAGATCGGCCCTGGCGGATGGCGGGACCACATTGAAGGCGATGCCCCCCTCGATGCGACCGATGTTGACGGTCGTCGGGCCGAGCGTTTCGTCCACCGGCCAGGGATACCGGCGTACACGATCCAGCACGTCGAGCAGCCTCTCGATCGCCGAGTCCCCCAGCTGCGGGTAACCCGAATGCGCCGCGACCCCACCCGCCGACAGCGTGGCCAGCAGCATCCCCTTGTTGGCGAGCCCCAGCGTGTTCTCCGTCGGTTCTCCAAGGATGATCCGCTCAGGTTTCAGCTCCAGCTCGACGGTCGCCTTGGCGCCGTGGTGCCCTGCCTCTTCCCCGACGACCAGCAAGAAGCCGAAATCGCTGACACCCTGCTGGATCAAACGATCAGCGGCGACGAGCATCGCGGCGGTCAATCCCTTGGTGTCGCAGGCCCCGCGCCCGGTCAAGCGGTCTCCCTCGATTTCAGGACCGAAGTGGGGCGGCACGGTGTCGGTATGAGTGCAGAATAGCAGACGAGGCTGACCGCGAAGCGCCACCAGATTATCCCGACGGGGCTCGACCTGCTGCCGTGAGACAGTAAACCCCATGCCGGCCAGGCGCTCCTCCAGCCAGTCGACGTAGGCCGACTCATTTTCGGTCACCGACGGGATCGCGACCATCTCCGCCGCCAACTCCAGCACGTTCATCACTTCTGCTCCAGCTTGGCCAGCGACTCCGTCGCAGCCAGGCGGATCTTCTTGTTCTTCGACGAGATCAGTTTCTTGAGCTCCGGGATCAGAGACTTGTCTCCCAGCTTTCCCGCCGCACGGGCCGCGTTCTCGATCGCACTCGCCCGCTCATCGGCCAACACCTTCGAGGCCTCCCGCATCTTGCCGCTGCCCTCGTCCCGCCGCATGATCT
>CAZANL010000772.1:0-2638 GCA_964486115.1 uncultured Planctomycetota bacterium | reverse complement strand
TCTGCCAGCGGAATACACGAGGTGACCCGTGGGCGATCTTGCTACATCGGTGTGTGCGATCCCGCCCGTCTTTCCAATTTCCTCAGTAGCCCTAGGCCGCAGATCAGGCCACTTGCTGAGCCCCTCCCTGCGGTTTCGGGTCGAGCGGGAAATCTGCAATATTTGATGGCACAATTCTTCGGGAGTAGACTTATTACAGATGGTCGTGTTGAAGCCACAGGACAATCTGGGTCGCTACTGCCTGGTCGAGAAACTCGGCGTGGGTGGATTCTGCGAGGGCTGGCGGGCAGTCCACACCGAGCTGGGCAGCCAGGTCACGATCAAGGTCCCGCATGACCCCAATTACCGCATGCTGCTGCGCCAGGAGGGCACTCTTCTGGCCCAGCTGTGCCACCCCGGCATCGTCCAGGTGCTGGACATGGACCTGGCTCACGACCCACCGTACGTCGTGCAGCAGTTCGTCGATGGGACCTCACTGAGAGACCTGATCAAGGCCGGTCCGACGGACCCCGGCCAGGCGCTCGACCTGTTCCGCCAGCTGATGGAAATCCTCGACTATTCTCATGGGGCTGGCGTCATTCATCGGGACGTCAAACCGGAGAACCTGATCGCCGGCAAGGACGAGCTGCTCCACTTGCTCGATTTCGGGTTGGGGTTAGCCGAGGAGGAAGCCACGCGCGAATTGCTCGTTTCCCATAGTCTGCACAGCGGACTGGACACCTCGATCGCCGGGACACTCAACTACATGTCCCCGGAACAGAAGGCCGGAGAGCGGGTCGATCATCGGGCTGACCTCTACGCTGCGGGAATCGTGCTGTTCGAGCTATTGACGGGCCGATATCCGACGCTGAACGATCGCCCTGGCCGCCACCTGCCTCCCGAACGGGGAGCGGTGATCAACACGGTCTATGGCAAGCTGGTCGCCCCACTCGGCGAACGATACGAGAGCGCGCGAGAGGCGCTCGAGGAGCTGGATCTGCAGCTGGAACAGGTGGACCACGCCTCCCTACCGCTGCTTCCGGCGGCAGGGGACCCGACGGTCGTCGAAGCTCAGCTGGTGGCCGAAGAGCCGAATGTCTGGATGCGTTCGGTCCCCACCGGATGCGGCGGGTTGATCGGCTGGTTCGGCCTGTTCATGACCACCTTCGCGGTGTTCGGCGTACTGCGCGGGATCTCTGCATTTCGTTTCTTGGTCCTGGTCGGCCTGATGCTGTTGTTTGGCTTCACTCGGCGAAAGCCGGTTCCCTGGGCCTACTGCCCGTACTGTAGGACGGACCGTCAGGTCCATCGCAAGTGGCCGGCCCCATGGACCTGCCGCCACTGCAGGCAACCGATCAGCAGCTGATATAATCTCGTCCAGTATGGAACCGAAAGCCACATCCTTCGCGTGGCGTCGCGAACTGCCGCTGATCTGTTTGCCGATGATCGCTGCGCTGGTGATTCGGCTGATCGCCGCACACTATCCGTGGCTGTGGTTTGGTTCAGACACCGCGATATTCGGGCTGGCGATCCAGGATATCGCCGCGGGTAAGCGCTTCCCCTTGATGGTCTATGGCCAGGACTATCTGGGCACTCTGGAAATGTACCTGGCGACTCCCTGGTCACTGCTCTACCCCGGCAGCCATCTGGCATTTGCCACCTCCAGCAGCCTGCTGTTCACGCTGACCATACCGGTCTATTACCGACTGTTCTTCGAACTCGGGGGCAGGATCGGCGCCCTGACCGCCACGCTGACGATCGCTATCGGAACCACCTGGTTGATCCTGCAGACCGGCGGCCAGTTGATGGGCTACACCTCGGTCCTTGTCCTGGGGTCGCTGCTGTTGTTGTTCGGACCACGCTTCCTCCGGTTGCCCACAGGTCGACGGTCGTTCGGCCTGGGCTTGATTCTCGGGCTCGGTTACTGGTGCAACCCGCAGATCATGATCTTTGCGGGGCCGCTGGCCGTTGCACTCTGGGCCCGCGGACGGTGCTGCGAGGCGATCTCGGATGGTCGACTGCGGGAAGAGCTGGGCCGGGCCTTCTGGCCCACGATCGGCCTATTCGGGCTTATTCTGGGGCTGCTGTTGTTCAGCAGCTGGCTGTGTTTTCACGGACCGATCCACACCAGCATCGGTTCGATCGACATCTCTCTCGGCAAGCCGCGGAAGTACTTCACTCGCTTCATCAAGCTACTGGCCTGCGCGCTGGTCGTCCTGGAGTTTTTCCTGGCTGTCGACCGCAAGGCCTGGATCAAGCTGGGGGGCATGGCCGCACTCGGCGCGCTGCTCGGGGTAACGCCCCTGCTGATCGCCAAGGCGACCCACACCGGCAAGTATGTCTTGAAGGCTCCGACGGCGCTGGATCCATCGGTAGCCAGCAAGAAGCTCCCCCAGCTGGGCTACCACTGCGGAATGATGATGCTGGATGATCCGGGGGTGCCGGGTGCCACCCCCGCGCTGCGTCGAACTCTCAGCACGACCCGCTGGTGTCTGCTCGCGCTCGCCGCGCTAGGTGTCCTGGCCGCCTGCGCAGCTCAGCGTGGCGAGCTGCTTCGGCTGGTCACACTGCGACAGGTAGTGCTGACACCCCTATCGCTACACGGATTGACCGCGGCCGCCCTGATTGCACTCTACACGATCCACGTGGGACACCCGCA
>CAZANL010000771.1:0-2641 GCA_964486115.1 uncultured Planctomycetota bacterium | reverse complement strand
AAATTCCAGGCCCTTCGCCTTGTGCACGGTCATCATGCTGACCTCCCGCGCTCCATCGCCCAGCACCGGCGCTTCCAGTGCTCCGGGCCCCCGATTAGCGGCCTCGATCAGCTCTTCGACGAATCCGCGGAAAGAGATGCCGCCTCCCATCTCGTACGCCCGGGCCCGATCGCAGACCCGCTGGACATTGGCCAGCACCTGGTCACCCGCGGCACGCAGACCAAATCCCGCACGGGCGCGCGTCAATTCCAGCAGCTCGTTGATCGTCTCGACCACGGGTCGACGATTTCGCCGTCGATGCAGATCCGCCAGGAGGGACAGCACTTCGGAGACCTCGGCCAGGTCGGAGTCGTCCTCATCCCTGGCCCGCCGGAACGGATGCAGGCGACCGACTGTCTCCCGGTAGCGCAATAGCAGGTCATCCTGAAAGGAAAAAAGCGACCCCTTGAGCGTGGCGTAAACGTTGAGCGCGTCATCCGGCCACTCGATCGCGGTCAAGGCTGCCCGCAGGGTCTCCACCTCTTCTCGCTGATGGAACGAACGGTATCCGACCAGCACGTGGGGAATCTGCCTCGCCTCCAGCTGGCTGGTGTAATCTCGTGTCAGATCACTCCCACCCGTGGTGAAGCGCTTGAACAGGATGCAGATGTGCTGCGGAGCGATGGGCACTCGCGTTCGGCGATCTTCAGGGTCTTCGACGGTCCACCCGCTGTCCTTGATCAGCCAGCTGATGTAGGCAGCCACACCCTCCGGCAGACTCTGGCGAACCGCTGTCTTGGTGACACTGCGCCAGCCGTAGGGCTGGGGCACGGGCAGGGCGACCAACGCGGGTTGGCCCGGATGAGGGTCGCGATCCGGCAACAGAGGAACATACTCTGGTTGACCCACGCGACGGTCATCTTTCATCAGCGGCTCGAAGGCCGAGTTGATCGCCTCCTGCAGGTCGGGCAGCGCCCGATAGCTCCGAGAGAGATGAACTCGTGCCACACCGACCCGCTCCAGTTGATCGCAGACCTGCTGATAAAAACGCACGTCGGCCCTGCGAAAGCGGTAGATCGACTGCTTCGGGTCGCCGACCAGGAACAGCTTGCCGGCCCGGGGCCGGATCTTGCGCCAGTCGCTCTCCAGCGGATCGTCAGCTGACAGCAGTAACAGGATTTCGGCCTGGAGCGGATCAGTGTCCTGGAACTCGTCGACGAAGATGTGACTGTAACGCTGGCCAAAGTATACGCGGACCTCGGCGTTGTCTCGCAGCAGGTCACGCGTCAGCAGCAGCAGATCTCTGAAATCCAGCTTGCCAGCCGCCCGCTTGACCGCTTCATAACGGGCTACCAGGCTGCTCATCTCTAGCTGCAGCATTGCCGCCAGATCTGAATCCGCCAGCTGTCCAAATGCCGCCAAACGATCCATCAAGCGCTCACGAACGGCCAGAACCTCTTCCCGCGGCAGCCCGGGGGCGAACATCTTCCTCCGACCGACCCAGTTGCGCCTGCGCAGAGTCTGGTGCATCTGCATCAGCCGTCCCTCGAGTTCGTCCGGATCGCATTCTCTTTCCTGCTGAATGCGCACCAGCCATCGATCCATCTCGTCGACGATTTCCAACCCCTGCCACAGGTAATCTCCGCGGTCTGTGCCCCGTCGGCGCAGCTCGGCGAGCTCGCTCAGCAGTGGAAGGATACCGTCGATGTACTGCTGGCGATCGAACGGCTCACGGCGCCAGGGTCGCGTATAATCTCTCCACTCGACAAAGGTCCAGCCGGCTTTTCGAATCTTGCTCAGCGGAGTGCCGGATCTGCCACTGCGCAGCTTGAAGCGACAGAAAGCTCGCTTCAGCCCCTGTGGCATTGCTGCGAGTCGTTCGGATATCCATCGGCGAAAGGTGGCGCTGAACAGCCGCTCCGCCTGTTCGTCACCCAGCTCCTCGAATGCCGGATCGATCCCGGCTTCCACCGGGCGCGCCCGCAGCAGGTCGATGCAAAAACCATGAATCGTGCCGATCCTGGCTTCTTCCAGCCTGGCCAGCGAATCCTCCAGATGCGTACGCCGGTCGGGTTGCGACTCGTGATTTCTCGCGTTGTCCAGCCCCTGACGCAGACGCAGTTTCAATTCGCCCGCCGCCTTGCGAGTGAAGGTCACCGCGACGATGTTCTGCACCCGGGTCGCCCCACTGGCCAGCACCTCGACCAGACGAGCAACCAGTTCGGTGGTCTTGCCCGTACCCGCCGCGGCCTCGACGATCAGACTCTCACCGAGCGACTGACGGATGCGTTGGCGGGCTGCCTGGTCCGCTTCCAAGCCGGCGGTCATGGAGATTTCCTCAGGCTCTGAACGAACTCCAGCGGGCCCTTTCGCTTCTTTCCTACCCGCAGCTCCTCGTGGGGCCCACAGACCATCCGATAGTCACAGAAAAGACAGGCGTCCTTCCTCGGCGCCGCCGGTAGAAAGCCGCCGGACAGGGCACGATCGATGGTTTGAAGCACCCCGCCGAGCGCCTTTCGCCCACGCTCATCGAGTGGAACGATCGCCTCCTTGAATCCGCCTCGCTGGGTGCAATAGGTCAGCTGCCCCGAGTCGATGGTCAGATCGAAAAACTGCTCGGCAACCAGCGCGTAGACCAGCGGCTGGAGGACCTCCCCGCCGC
>CAZANL010000770.1:1938-2644 GCA_964486115.1 uncultured Planctomycetota bacterium | reverse complement strand
CGGGGCGGCGTGGTGATGCGTCGCCGTCGGGGTGGTGATGATGACAACCGTCGCCAGGGCGGTGAGGACTTGCGTCGCCTGCTCGAGGGGCTGCGAAAGCGGTTGCAGGGTGGTGATGATGACAACCGTCGCCACGGCGGCGAGGAGTTGCGACGTCGTTTGGAAGAAATGCGAGAGCGGTTTCAGGGGCGTCGGGGCCGGGGCGAAGAGCGTCGCGGCAACAACGACGAGCGGCACGACGAGCGCGGGAATGCAGAGCGTCGCGGTCACGCTGCGGCAGCGGAGAAGCTGCGGCGGATGGCCGCACAGCTGCGCGAACTGGCCGAGCACCTCGATAGACTCGCTGAGGGTGGCAATCAAGGGCGCCGCCGGGGTCACGAGCAGGATCGCGGCGAAGCGCGTCGTCGGGGAAACGAGCGGGATCGCGGCGAAGAGCGTCGTCGGGGTCACGAGCGGGATCGCGGCGAAGAGCGTCGTCGGGGTCACGAGCGGGATCGCGGGAACGAAGAGCGTCGCCGGGGTCACGAGCGGGATCGCGGGAACGAAGAGCGTCGTGGCAAGGGCGGCAAGAAGAAGAAGAAGAAAGGTCAGAAGCGCGATAGCCGCGAAGCGGTCGAGTTCTTCTAACTTTCTGGTAAGCTGATCAACGCCTCCAGCCCGCAGGCTGGAGGCGTTTTTTATTGCCGATGTACGACCGAATCCTTCT
>CAZANL010000770.1:0-1928 GCA_964486115.1 uncultured Planctomycetota bacterium | reverse complement strand
GGGCGTGGTGATTGTCACGCCCGGCGGGGAGGTGACCGAGCTCGGCGGACGGGCGCGTGAGGCGACCAACAACCAGATGGAGCTGGCCGGCGTGATCGAGGGGCTGAAGTCACTCGAACAGACGACCGGAGACCTCGCCGTGCTCAGCGACTCGACTTATGTGTTGCATGGTATCACCGGATGGATCCACGGCTGGATGCGCCGGGGCTGGAAGACCGCCTCGGGCGACAATGTGAAGAACGTCGGTTACTGGAAGCGACTCAGCGGCCTGGTGCGGGAGCGTAAGGCACAGGGCGCCATCAGCTGGCACTACATCCGGGGGCACGTCGGTACGCCAGGCAACGAACGCTGCGATCAGATCGCGACCGGGTATGCTGCGGGCAAGCGGGCCGAGCTTTACCGGGGCCCGCTGTCCGGCTACCGGATCCCGATCTACGATCTGCCAGACGACACCTCGCTGCCCGACTTCAAGTCGCAGGCCGATCGCTCAAAGAAGCAGAAACCGCACTGCTACCTGAGTCTGGTTGGCACCGTGCTAGAAACCCATCAGACCTGGGCCGAGTGCGAGGCGCGGGTCAAGGGCGTCAGGGGAGCCAGGTTCAAGAAGGCCATGACCCCCGGTGAGGCCGATCAGATCAGGCGCTCTTGGGGCGTCTGACCGCTGCACTGGTTCTGCTGTTGTCGAACGTTGCGAGCGACTTGGTGGTTGATAATCGCCGATCGCCTTGATCAGTACACCTCAGCGTTCGCAGTTGCTAGCCGGGTGGGTCGATCGTCGCCTCCGATATTCGGTTCCGACGAATAAACTGAGGGGGTCCGAGCGTCAATAGTCTAAGCCCCCCCTGACACGCCGGTGGTCGGCGGTGCCGGGCTGGACCTACTCACATACTCCGGAGAGCCAAGATGTGTAATCAGACGTTGGGGCGACTGTTGCTGGGGATCATGTTGTTTTCGGTGGTCGGGTGTACCGAAGTGCTCGTTCCGAAGACGGACAGGACGCCTCCCGAGGTCCTGCTGCTGGTTGGGCTTCCTGATGGCAGCTGGCATCTGGTCGAGGATCAAACCTTGGAGCTAAGTGTGGATCTGCACGACGAGATCAGGATTCTTGCGGTGACACGGGACCCCGAAGGGGTGGCATATGCCCATGCGAAGTCTAGGTGTTGGGTCACTGGTAGTTCCGGAATCGTACTTGGTCAGGGTCCGAACTGGAGTTTCGATCCGGTCGACGCAGTTCTGACCGGCAACCCCCCGGGGCTTGGGATTTACTGGGATCCGGCGATCCCAGGTCAGAAGGCGTTTGACTGTGGTGTACACCTGATAGTCCTTCACATGTCTCCTTTATACTCGGCAGCTACACAGGCCGGCATGGACTGGGAGAAGGTTGCGCATACTGCGCGGTTCACTGTGCATGCACAGGGAATGAACTGTCTGGGGGCAGAGGCTTCTTCTGCCCAGGTCATTTTCCGGCTGAAGAAGGATGCCCCGGAGAAGTAGCACACCATGCGCGGGCGCATTCACTTGCGTCCTGTCTCGGTACCCGGAGCCCAGCGGGCTCCTCTGCATCCCGATGGAAACGGACAGCCCCTGATCGGCGGGCGTTTATGCGGCACCAGGTAGGTGAAGGCATCGCCTGCCCGAAGTCCTTGCATTCAGGTTGGCTCGGCCCGTCGCGAGCAGAGAGGGCAAAAGCCCTAAGAGCTTTTGCCCCTTGTGGGCGATCTGTCTGGTCGGGCTCTCCGTGACTGTCGGTCGGCGCGGTGGGGCGGAGCCGTGTCATGACCAGTTCAAGGAGTGGGTCTGGCAGGCAAGATCGCCACCCGGTGTCATGAGAGGGTGGTTTTGTCCGGATCCGTTTCCGTTCCTGGTTGACGTCGTTTAATCCACGGCTCATGTTCCCCACCCTCCGCGGCCTTCTCAAATACGGCCGG
>CAZANL010000769.1:0-2647 GCA_964486115.1 uncultured Planctomycetota bacterium | reverse complement strand
GAATCCTAACGCTAAACGCGCTGTTCAGATTCCCGTTGAACTGCGAGCCAATGCACATATCAATCGATCCGAAGCGCGAAGATTCTTGCGTTCCTGATCCGTGCATCAGCTCCGCCGCCACTACTATCTAGCCACTGGATTGAAACAGTGTCAGCAGTTCCATCCACCGTCACCCGCTTCACCCAGGCGGCATGAATGTACTGCCGGGGGGCTGCGTAGTGGATGTAGCACAGATGATCACCGCCGAGGGTTACGCTTGTCGACGTGTTCCGAAGCCTCACTTCGGTCGAGCTTGCGTAGGCATCATTGCCAAGCTCGGCCGTGGCAAAGACAATGTAAGTCCCGCTGGCAGGCAGCACCAAGGAGACCTTGGTCACGTAGGTAGTGCTACCAGTATTGGACTCGGCATCGCTCTCGGCATACAGGGTAGCTCCCTTCAGCCCCCCGCTAATGATGTTGATATCACCGGTCACATCGAGAGCATTAGTGGGAGCGCTGGTCATTATGCCGACAAAACCATCGTCATCGATTGACATGATCTCAGTTGCGGCCCCGTCGTTGAAAATCGACAACTCCTGGGTGCTGATCGGCGACCCGGCCTTGAGACTGTCCTACCCCCGATAGGCCTGTCCAGCCACCCTGTCGTCTGGCTCACGGGCGCCATTCTTGCCACAGGCCGTATCCAGCTCGCCGGGGTCCGAGGTTAAATACGCACTTGACGAGAATATCGCGATATGCATAATACACCCCAACAGCACAGAGGTGTCTGCCCGCTTGCTCGGCAGCAAGTGGACTAATGCAATTCAAGGGTCGTGCTCGAACCACTGCGGGCTCGATACCGGGGTGACGTGATGCTTGATGTACAGCTCGATCGGCTGCGCGAGCGCGCGGAGCAGTTGAGGCTGAGGATTGCCCAGCGCCGTACGGCCAGGCAGCTGGAGCGAGCCAGAAACAAGAAGGCCGTGGTGCAGTCGGTGGTGGTCCTGCTGCTGGCCAGCCTGATCATCGGCGCGGCGGTGCACGTCAGAGGCGGCAACCTGGAAGTACACTCCGTCACCGCCACCGCAGGTTCGGACTCCAACATGATCAAGATCTGGGGTGAGACCTCCGCCGGTCAGAAGGAGATGACCCTGCAGAACATCGCCGAGTCGGGCAGCGACAACTACCGTCTCGGCATACTCAACGCCGGCGCCACCACCGAGATCGTGACCGTCGACGACGACGGACTGGTCGGCATCATGAATACCAGCCCGGCCAACGCGCTGGATGTCAGGGGCGACGTCAACATCGTCAGCGGCGGCCTGACCGGCTGCACCTCCTACGCAGAGCTGGATACGGAGGCGACCACCACCTCCGGGACCTTCGCCGACAGGGCAACGCTCACGCTGGGGGCGAGCGCGACCTATCTGATCTGGGCCTCCTGCGAGAACTGGAACACGGGCAGCAGGGGCGGCACCGAGGTGCAACTCTACAACAAGTCGACCACCACCATACTCGGGGGACCCTTGAAAGACTATCACTCTGACCGTTCGGACTACTCGTCCACCCACTTCTGGATCAAGCGTGTCATTGTCGATGGCTCCGCGGACACGGTGGCGATCCAGTATCGCAGGACCGCCGGCACGGCCTATATTCGCAATACCCGCATCTTCGCACTGCGTATCGAGTGATGAAAGACAGCGATCCCACGCAAGCACGTCTGGCCTCGATGGCGCTACTGGCCTCCTTGACTGCCGTGGCCGTCTCGATCGTGGCGGTGACGCGCAGTCCCGGCACCGACGGTGCTGCCGATACACGTCCCAGAGCCAGCCGGTTGCAGAGCGTCGAGCAGCGCCTGAGCCGGATGGAGCAGGATCTACAGGGCCTGCGTACTGCTCAACCTGCTGAGAACACACCCTCGCTGCGCCGGCTCGAGCAGCGATGCGCTGCACTCGAGCAGCGGTTGGCCTCGGTTCGACCGCGAGCCGGAAGCGAGCTGAAGGAACTGAACAAGAGCCTGGCCGTGATCCGGCTCAGGGTCGAGGACCTGGCCCGCAAACTGCCAGCGAGCATGAGCAGACCGAATATGTCAGAGCGGAAACGTGAACTCGAGAAAAAGCGCCGACGCCGAGAGCCGGCTCGCGAGACTCCTGGTAGGAAGGATGGCTTGGCTGATGCAAAATAGGGGAGCGGATCCGAGGCAAGAGAGGCTCGAGCGATTGCAGGGAAGGCTCGCGCGGCTCGAGGAGCGACTGGCGTCCAGCGAGCCGCACACGTGCGGGGTGTGGGCCACCTTATCGTCCCGCATACCGCTGCTGCTGACGCTGCTGCTGATCGGTGTGGTGGTGGGCGCCGCGACACACGTCAAGGGTGGGGATCTCGAGGTTCACTCGGTCACCGCCGCCGCCGGCTCCGACTCCTACATGATCAAGATCTGGGGCCAGTCGTCGGCCAGCCAGAAGGAGATGACCCTGCAGAACATCGCCGAGGCTGGCACCGACGACTACCGCCTGGCGATCCTCAACGCCGGCGCCGCCACCGAGATCGTCACGGTGGACGACGACGGCTTCGTCGGCATCATGAATACGAGGCCGAGCAACGCGCTGGACGTGATCGGCGACGTGAACATCTCCGGCGGGGGCCTCAAGGGGTGCGTGCTGTATGCCGA
>CAZANL010000768.1:0-2664 GCA_964486115.1 uncultured Planctomycetota bacterium | reverse complement strand
ATCGCTACCGGGCGACGGTGAGAAAGATTCCCGAGCCCGTCGCGGTCAAGCGGCCCAAGACCAAGCGGCCCAAGCGGCCCAAGACCAAGCGGCCCAAGACGCCAAAGCCCACGCGGCCCAAGACGCCAAAGCCCACGCGGCCCAAGCGGCCCAAGATCAAGCGGCCCACGCCAAAGCCCACGCCAAAGCCTCCGCCGACCCGCTCGATTCGTTCCGGCCCCAGCAAGGGGTCCGGGCCGACTCGAACGGGGAACTGAGGCCGTACCTGAAATGGAGCGCCCCGAGGCTACTTCTTCCCGACCATCTGGTACTGGTTGATCAGGTAGTTGTCGCCCAGCGACTTGACGGCCTTCTGATACGTCTCTGACTGGACCTTCGCCAGGCTGCCGATCTGCCCGCGACGGTGTTGAAGGCAGAGGTCGTGAGAGATGGGAGGTTCAGGCTCTCTAAAATGGCTGAGACGACGTCTGGATCGTCGATGTATGAATAATCGTGAGCTTTCGGCAACGGTATCGGGATAGGCCAGGGCAGTTACCCGCCCTGGCCCCCCCGGTCTGGATAGAAACCAGGCGCGTGTGCCTGTAGGTGGGGAGTTTCCGACACCAGCCCGTTCGGTTCCAGCTGGGCGGGATCCTAGTCCCTCCATGGGTCACGTTTCCTGGAGCCCCCGGTGTCATCCCGGACGGTCGGATTTCCCCTCGACCGTCTCAGTGAGCGCCCTGATGGTCTGCTGGTCTACCAGCTGCGCCATCCCTATTCCGATCACTGCGACCCACTTGGTGTTCGAGCCCTCGGAGCTGATCGAAAAGCTTGCCGCCCTGGTGCCTCCGCCTCGGTCCCATCTGACCCGGTACCACGGCGTGCTCGCCTCGGCCAGCCCGCTGCGCTCCAGTGTCGTTCCCGGCCCCGTTCCAGAAAGACCGCCCCAAGAGCCCGAGCCGGAGGACTCGATGCTCGGGCGGCGGCCCATGGAGCCGTTGGCGGCTTGCCCAACCCGCTGGATTCCCTGGGCCGAGCTGCTGATGCGGGTGTTTGGGCTCTTGGGATAGATGGGCTTCGCTGCCACTGTGGCGCCAGACTCAAAATCATTGCCACCATCGAGGATCAGGAACTCGCAGCTCCCATCCTCAAAAGCCTGGGGCTTTCAAACCAACCCCCGCCCATCACGCCCGCACCAGAGCAGATCTTCCTCGAATTCTGAGCGCTCCCCACGGCGAAGCCACACCCATCGCAAGGGCGTATGATGCAAATGCCTTATTAGGCTGGCTCCGCGATGGTGCCGGTGGTTCATGATTCACCGAAGTTCCACCAGATCTCGCCAGATCCTCCGCGTTTTGTACTTGCCCTGCCCCCCTTGATTTTCCTATCCTCAACCGAAGCTCTAGCTCCCTGGCCATCTGGGCGTCGGTGGTCCGGATGATCTTGACCGCGACAAAGTGGCCCAGTTCGGGATGGGTCGCCTTGTACACCTCTCCCATCCCTCCCACACCCAGTCGACCCACGATCGGGTACTTACCGATCGTCTTTTTATCTTCTTCCTTCCCTTCTGCCTTACCCGCTTCCTTAGCCGCGTCCTTAGCCGCGTCCTTACCCGTGGGGCTGGCCGAAGTTTCCGGAGAGCCATCGAGAACCATCGTCTCGTCGTAAGCTTTGCCTCCAACGGCCAGCGTGGCTCCTCCGAAGTCTTCTGGACCCATCGTCACCTCACAGCAGGACTGGCATAGATCCGACTGAGACGTGTTGGATTCGGGCTCAAACGGCTGCTTGCATCTGGAGCAAGGTTTGGTCATGATCGATTCCGTGGCGGTCAGAACGTGTTCACATCCATATTAATCAAAGGATATGGCGCGGTGGGAATTTTGTGAACCACCTCGGTCGAAAACACGGTCAGAGAAACAAAGCACATCGGCGAGGGCTGCGGGCTCGGCGCTCGAATCCGGCTTCCCGAGTGAGTCACCGTGCCCGCTGACCTCCAAACTCGCCTCCGAGACCTGTGTGATCTTGACATGATCGAGGCCGCATGCGTTGCCGGTAACGGTGGCGCATGGGTCACCGCGCTTGACGAGGCCGCAAGCCAGCTGGGCTCGGAGGGGATCGATGTCAGCGGCGTCGGTGTCGCCGTCACCGGATCGACGCTCACCCTACTCGCCCAAGCGCTGCGCCAGGATTTGAACTTTCTGACGCGGCACCCACACGCGGTGTTCGCCTCGCTGTGGAACCGCTGCTACTGGCACGATGGCCCCGAGCAGTCCGCCCGGCTCCCAGGCGAGGCACCGGTCTCCGGTCTCGTCGAGGTCTGGCGCGTCAGTCGCGAGGCTGACCCGAGCTTCTGTTGGCTCCGGAGCCTGATTCCGTTACCCGGAGAAGGTCTGGATGGTGAGCCTAACACTGACAGCGAGATCAACTTCGACCAGCCAAGGGTCTCGAAATGGAGCCTCGACGCCAGCATGGTGTTGTTCGCCGATGAGGCCGGCCTGCGGATCTACACGGCGGACGGCATCCCGGTGATGGCGACCGACAGCACCGGAATCAGCGACGCGGCCTGGAGCCCTGACGGAACCCAGATTGCCGTGGGCGGCGAGGAGCTGCACCCGCGTCTCCTCGATGCCGCCCACCCCGACGGCGGCCGAACAGCGCCAGCTGAACGCGCGGGTGGCCCAGCGG
>CAZANL010000767.1:0-2667 GCA_964486115.1 uncultured Planctomycetota bacterium | reverse complement strand
AGGCGCTGCTCGAGCGCGGCGTCGTGAGCCCCGAGCTCTACGACGAGGCCGCGCGTACCGCGGCTGCGCTCTTCGCCGAGGGAAGCCGCTGGGCCGAGAGCCGCGGCCTGATCCTGGTCGACACCAAGTACGAGATGGGCCTCGACGACGAGGGGCGCCTGATCGTCATCGACGAGATCCACACCCCCGACTCCTCCCGCTACTGGTACAAGGACGCCTACGAGCGGGCGATGTCGCGCGGAAGCGACCCCGAGGCCCTGGACAAGGAGTACGTGCGCCGCTGGCTGATCGAGCAGGGCTACAGCGGCGAGGGATCGCCGCCGGAGATCCCCGTCGAGGTGCGCTGCGAGGCCGCGCGCCGCTACATCGAGGCCTACGAGCAGCTCACCAGCCGCGCCTTCGCCCCCGACCTCGAGCCCTCCCTCCCGCGCATCCGCCGCAACCTGGGCCTGTAGGGGTTGATGTGCGTCACGCTCGCCATCGGAATTCCGTTGTTGATGGGGAAGGTCGGTGGTTTCGATGCGGTTGCGCAATTGGTACCGAGTGGCCACTACTTTGGCTCGGGCATCCTCCCCGGCGACATTCATCCCAACGATGCGCTGCTTACCGCCGTCACGATCTTCGCATTCTTCGTGAAGGATGCCCTCAAGATCTTCCGAGGAGATCAACGTCGAGAAACGCGAAGGTGACGGCGAGCCAGAGCATGCGCGCTCGCCTCACTTGTCGGCACCGATCTCCTCCGACAGCTTCCGCGCGAGGCTGTCCGCAGCAGCGAGCTGATCAGCCGTCAGCTTCGCCCTTAGCGCTGGACGCGCGCTCACCGCCTGCTGAAAGCCCTGGTCGGCACAGATGTCCAGCCACGCATAACCGCGAATGGGATCCAACTGCACGCCCTCTCCCCTGAGGTAGGCAACCGCCAGGCTGAACTGCGCATTCGGCAATCCCTGTTTCGCGGCGCGCTCGAACCACTCCATCGCCGCGCCCGGATCCCGCTTCAGGCCATCTCCGCGTAGCAGCATCATACCGAGGTTGTTCTGGGCGTTCGCATCACCTTGCTCCGCAGCTCGGCGGGTCCACGTTGCCGATTCTGCGAGGTCGACGGGAACTCCTTGCCCCGTTCGGTAGTTCGTTGCGAGCAGGGTCTGGGCCTGGGCCAGATCCTGAGTCGCCGCCAGGCGCAGCCACTCGTTGCACGCTTCGAATCTCCGGCGGCCGCAATAGATCGTGGCGAGGTTGAACTGCGCGACTGCCAATCCTTGCTCGGCGGAAGCGAGAAGCCACCGCTCGGCCTCAGCCGCGTCGCGTCTCACTCCGTAGCCATTGAGGTAGCTCGTTCCCAGCAGTGCCTGGCCCTGGGGATTTCCGGCCTCAGCCGCTGTGCGAATCCAGTGTATGGCTCCCGCCTCATCTCGCTTTGTACCTCGCCCCGTCATCAGAGCGCGGCCCACTTCTGCCTGTGCGGCCGCGTGACCCTGCTCAGCGGCCTTTCGAAACCACGCATAGGCCTCGCTCGCGCTCGCATCGACGAATCGCCCCCGCAGATACGAGTCAGCCAAGAGCGCCTGTGCCTGGGGGTAGCCGCTCTCGGCAGATCCACGAATCCACTTCAGGTACTTCGCCTGGCTCTTCTCGACACCAACACCCTCCAGGTGCATCACGGCAAGCCGCCACTGCGCAGCACCCAGACCCTCCTCTGCTGCCTGCCGGATCCAGAAGGCTGCCTCGGCGGGATCCTTCTCGACCCCCCACCCCTCCAGATGGATGACTCCCAAGATCTCCTTCGATGCGCGATCCCCGGCCTCGCTGCCCTTGCGCGCCCATTCGAGCGCTGCAACCTCGTCGACCTCCAATCCCTCCCCGAGCAGGTAGAGCCGAGCGAGATTCCCCATCGCCATGCTGTGCCCCTGCTCGGCGGCTTTGAGATACAGGCGCCCCGCTGCCGGCGCATCCTGCGCAACACCCGATCCCTGATGGAGCATCGCGGCGTAGTCGTTCTGCGCCTCGGCGACGCCCGAGTCGGCTGCCTTCGCGTACCAATGGGCGGTCTCGCTCAGATCCACCCCCACCCCGAGTCCCTTCTTGTAAGCGGCCCCCAGGATGTACTGCGAATACGCGTAGTTCTGCTCTGCGGCCGCCCGAATCCAGCGCACCCCGACCGGCTGATCTTCGTCGACTCCGCGCCCGTAGAGCAGCATCATGCCAGCTGCATGCTGGGCGCGCGGGATTCCCTGCTCTGCCGCAAGTGTCATCCAGCGCAGAGTCTGCTCGGGGTCCTTCTGCACCCCTTTGCCTTCGCGATAGAGCTCGGCCAACAGGATCTGCGCATCCGGTTGACCCTGCTCTGCGGACTTCCTCACCCACCTGGCTGCCAGGGCCTCGTCGACCTCGACGCCCTGGCCCGTCAGATAGAGGTCTCCAAGGCGGAGCTGGGCCAGCGCATCCCCCCGATTGGCCTGTTGCTCGAGAAACTCGATCCGCGTAAGCGGGGCCTTCGTGGCACAACCGAAGGTCAAGATCAGAAGAGCGAAGCACGCGCACAAACGGGACATTGCCTACCTGCCTCGGCGGACCGCTTGGGGATCCTACCGGATTGGATCTTGAAAGCGTGGAGCTCCTGCAGATAGGAAGTTCAAGCTGCGTTTTCCTTGGGTCCGATAAGTAGGCATT
>CAZANL010000766.1:0-2671 GCA_964486115.1 uncultured Planctomycetota bacterium | reverse complement strand
GGTCAAGACCGGTTTCAAGCTGGCTGTCCTGCTGATCGAATTCGCCGACACCAAGCACGATCCGCGGTTCAAGGTCTCCGACTTTCAGAGGATGATCTTCTCTCGTGGCAGATACACCGGCAAGAGTCCGACCGGCAGCCAGCTCCACGGCAGTGTGGCTGACTATTACCACGAGGTGAGCGATGGTGTGTTCAAGCTCAACGGCAAAGTGTTCGACTGGGTGGCCTCCTCCAGCAAGAAGGACGATTGGCGCAACCGCAGCGGCAAGGAGGGAAAGTCACTGATTCGCGAGGCCTTGCGCCAGGTTGCTGCACGTGAGGGGCGTAACGTCTTTGCGGAATATCAAGGGGTGGCGGTGTTGTATGCGGGGCGCGTCGAGCACCCGCGAGGCCGTGCACTGTGGCCCCACCGCAGCACGGTTCGTTTGGGGGGTGGGCGGGGCTCGAGGGCGCTGCCGTTTTACATCACCAGTGAACTGCGAGGCCGTAGCGGCGGGTTTTCAGGGATCACGATCCACTGTCACGAGTTTGGCCACATGCTCGGGCTGCCGGATCAGTACTCGATGGTGCGTGGCAAGGGAATGGATCTCGGCGTCTGGTGTCTGATGGCGCGCTCCCATCGGCGCAAGGAGGGTGGGCATCGGCCGGTGCATCTGTGCGCCTGGTGCAAGATCAAGGTGGGTTGGCTCACGCCGACGACCATCGATCCCCGGCAACCCCAGAAGCTGGCGTTGAAGCCGATCGAGAACAATGGCGTCCAGTGCATCAAGATCCCGCTCCGTGAGGCGGCCAACGAGTACCTGTTGCTGTCCTATCGCCAGGCGGTCGGATTCGATAAAACGTTGCCCCGTGGCGGACTGCTGATCTGGCATGTTTCGGGCATCAAGCGGGTTGATCTGCTCGAGGCCCATGGTCGACGAAACTCCCGCTCTCGGCTGATGGAGATCCCATTTCCGCTGAAGAACCGCAGGAGAATTGTCCTGGACCAGTCGCTGCCGGATCTGGTGACCAGCCCGCTCGATCGGTGGCGCGTGGAGATTGGCGGCATTCGTCTGATCCCGGGCAAGGCAGTTCTGTTCGGCGTCGGCCCGGCCCCGGCCAAGAGCGAGTAGCGCGCGGCTCTGATTTGCGTACAATGGCCCCATGTCTAACAAGGAGAAGGTGGTTGTGGTCGTGGTCTTCGGTGCGATCTTCGCTGGGCTGTTCATGTACTTCACCCAGGCCGACTTGCCCACCATGCTACGGAACCTGGATCAGTTCAAGCCTCCCAAGCAGCACCGTCAGAACAAGGCGCACAAGCGCGATCCCTTGATCACGATCATCGATCAAGGGGATCTCGCCGTGGGCGGCCTGATCCAACTGATCGAAGACCCTGAGCGGCCAGAGAAGGCCAAGATCGGGGCCGCGATCTGTCTGGGCTACCTCAAGGCGGGCAAGGCCGCGCCGCCGCTGGCCAAATTGCTGGGCAATCCGGCAGATAATCTGAACAAGTTTGCCGCCGTCGCATTGATGAAGATTGGCCAGCAGTCCAAAGGCGCGATCGCCACCTACCTGGCGGCGGACTCGACGAAGGCAGGCCGTATCAGCGCGATGTACGCTCTCTCCCTTTTTGGCTCGGACGCCCGCGCGCTGCAGCTGATCGAGCAGACGCTCAAGAAAGAGCAGGCGTGGGAAGTCCGGGAGGCCGCGATCCTCAACCTCGAAAATGTGAAAGGTGCCGTGGCAGCCCGGACAATCGCAGTCGCCACCCAGGACAGTCACGAGAAGGTTCGATTCGCGGCCAAGCACGAACTCTCTCGGCGTCCGCCGAAGGTGTTGGTTCGCGCGGCGCGGCAGTTGATCGACCACAAGAATCCGGCGATCCGGAAGCTGGCGGTCTTGCTCGTCAGCGAGTTGCGTCTGGCTGATGCCTATCAGGTGCTCAAGAGGGGTTTCATGGAGGACGAGCAGCTCGAGGTGGCCTGCAGTGCAGCGCCCGGGTTTGCTACCTGGTTCAAGGAGTATCCGCAGTCCCGTCCCCCGTTCATCCAGCGTATCAAGGCGCTGCTGGGACAGGCCCAGACACGGCAGCAGTTCGTCGATCTGGGCCAGGGTGCAGGGAACGGAAATCTGACCGAGCTGGTCGACTACTTTCTGGCGTGGCTGGATCAGGGCAAGACCGACCAGAGGCTCGCAGCGTGCCGCGCGCTGGCCGAGACGGCCCCGAAGATCAACAACGGGGTGATCATCCAGTACATGGACGACAGCGACCCCGACGTGGCCAAGGCCGTGCACCAGTGCTCGCTGCGCCTGTTGGCGCGCGCGCGAAAGGCCCAGCCTGCGCTGCATTACTGGGTCAAGCCGAGAGACCCCCCCGCCGATCAGGCGTGGTGGCTTAGTTGGTGGTCCAAGCAGCAGAAGATCTACAAGCTCAGCGACGATTCGGATGATATGGTGAGGAAGGCCAAGGAGAAAATCAGGACAATGAAGACCCCGGAGATGCGTAAGGCCAAGAAGTTGCTCGAAGACGCGCGTGAGAAGCTGATTGAGTTGGGTGACATCACCGGGTCAGAGCCGACCCGCCGGATAACGAATATTCAAAAAGAGATCGCCACCATCATCTACCACAGCAGCGCGAGGTAGCAAGATCAGCGGCTTGCTGGAACAGATCGTCGGCCATCCGCAGGTGCACC
>CAZANL010000765.1:0-2686 GCA_964486115.1 uncultured Planctomycetota bacterium | reverse complement strand
GGAGGGCCGGCTGGTCAGCAGGTTGGGCAGGAGCTTGATTGCCAGGCGGCGCCCGGACTTCCAGTCGTGCGCCTCGTAGACCTTGCCGCTCATTCCGACACCGAGCTGGTGCACCAGGCGGAGCCCGGAAACCAGCGGGAATGCTCCGTATCCGCTCCACACGCAGGGCCGGCAGAGGATGAGGTCATCCACCCGATAGCGACCGCCACCGGAGGCTTCTTCCGAGCTGAGGGTTCGATGGCACTGTCGGCACAGGTGGGGTGAGCCGGGCTTTCGCACCTCGTCTCCGAGCAGTCGTATGCGAACTCTCGCGTGCTCGCCGAGAGTGATCTCGTCACCATCCACGAGTTGCCGACGGTCCTCGCGATCGGCGCAGGAGATCAGGAAGGGGCGATCTCCCTCCCACTCGATGAGGTAGTGCAGAGCCGCGACGCCCTCCCCGGCGATCTTGACCTCTGCTTCCGGCCCACTGCCAAGGTGGATCGTGCGGCCCTGGGCGATCAGGCGAGGGGCTTCCCAGCCCGACGCGATGAGCTTGAGTCTGACGGGACCTGTCATCGGCTGAGTCATCTTTTCACGCACCTCGCGGCGTGTCAATGCGGCTTGACTCGGAGCTGTAGAGCGTGGTAAGTGGATGACATGACGTGTCTCCGTTGGCTCTTGCCCCTGTTGACTTTGTGTTTGACAGTCACCCCGCTCTACGCCGAAGGACTGGAGCCCTGGCTGACCAAGCTCAATTCCAGAGTTACTAAGGATCGGACGGAGGCCGAGGGCCAGTTGAAGCAGCTGGTCAAGGCACCCGATCTGCCGAAGCTGGTCAAGTTCTACAAGACGTGTGAGATGATGGCCTGCTACGTGGTGATTCGACTGGTCGACCGTGTGGGAGGAGCGCCAGCCAAGGCAGCCCTCAAACAGATGGTTCCGCTGCGCCAGGATTATGGCGCCTACTATGCTGCAAGTAGTCTCCGGAACCGCCATGGCGATCTCAGCGGGTTTGACTACCTGTTGGGTAAGATCCGCTCGCCAGAGACGCCCGAGAACTTCCGATACACACTGATCAACACGCTGGCCTCGATGGGAAAGGCCGGACGCAAGGCACTGGTCGACCTGGCGGCCGATACCCAGCTGAAGAATCGACTTCGTATCCAGGCGCTGGACCGCCTGGCCTCCACCAGCAAACAAAAGGACGAGGCCAGGGTGGTCGCGTCGCTGAAAGATGTTGTGGCTCCAAAGCTGCGGATTGCCGGGGATGTTTATCTGTATACCCGGCGACAGCTGACCGATGTGACGCGACTGGACGCTGCAGCGCTAGCAGGCAAGCTGGAGTACAGCCAGGCCTACGCGCTGCTGAGAGCGATCGAAAAGCGGAAGGATATCGCGCGCAAGAAGGTGCTGATCTATCTCGTGGAGAAGGGGCAGAGTGGCTATGTCAAGGCCAATGCGCTGCGCACAATGGCCAAGATCGGGCTGGTCCAGCTGGCGGTCAAGAAGGCTCAGGCTTACCTGAATGACAAGGACAGCTATCTGAAGCGGGAGGCCCGGCAGTTGATGGTGGAGTACGGCAGCACCTCGATCGAGGACCTGAAGAAGCAACTCAAGCTGGGTTCCACACTCGACCGTGTGGATGCGGCGGAGATGCTCGTCAAACTCGACGACTACAGTGGTGTGGAGGTGCTGCTCGAGGCGCTGGCCGAGGGTAAGGTCGAAGCCCGGCGCAAGGCGGCTGCTGTGCTGGGACAGGTGTTGTCTCGTAAGGCCTTGCCGGCGCTCGCCAAGGCGATGAACGACAAGGACAGTACCGTGCGCAGCCAGGCACATTCCTCCTTCCGCCGGCTGGCGGGGGCGATGCTTCCGTATCGCAACCTGGATTGGAGAAAGGTCGGCTACGCCTACAATGCAACGGCCAAGTCACGTCAGGCGGCTGTCGAGAAGCTGACCGCATGGCTGAAGCTGGTCCTTCCGCCAAAGTAGGTGGAGCTTTGGCGGGATGAGACCGGTCAGCAGCTGGCCTTTACAGGCCAGTGAGCGGTTCGCTACGAGGCGCAGTCTCCTGGGTGGCTGTGGCAAGCGCAAACCGTCGAAGCTGCTGGACCGTGGCGGGTTTTTTGGGTTACCATGGCATGTGGAGTTTCCGTGGCTGCTGAAGGCTGAACCCGCAGTGTGGGTCACGAGGAGTACTTGCTGGATGACGGACTCGAAACCTACGGGCAAATCGAATTGGCCCTTTCGCAAGAGGACAGTCCGAATCCGTTTCTCGGACGAGGAACGCCCGATCCTCTCCATCGAAGGGCGGGAATATCCAATTATCGAGCTGCTCAAGACCGCGGTACGTTTTCGCGATACCCATGAGCCGCGCCTTCCAATTTCCTGGGCGGTGATCGGGGATGTGGTCTATCCAAATGGGGAGAAGTTCGTTGTCGAAGGTGAGATCACAGCCCACAAGGACGACGAGACGGTGCTACGGCTTGGCGGGATTCTGAATACGGGCCGTATCAATCGTCGGGAGCGATTCCGGGTCAAGTATCCCATCACCGACCTCATCACGTTCACCGACGGCGACCGCGTTCTCCAGGTGAACGAAATCGCCGAACATGGCATCCGGGTTGTCAGTGATGGGGTGAGCGTCACGATCGGTGAGGAGGTCGAAGGTGAGCTTCGATTCCTGGAGGGCGAAAACCTGACGGTC
>CAZANL010000764.1:0-2687 GCA_964486115.1 uncultured Planctomycetota bacterium | reverse complement strand
CACCCACTCGATCACGCTGGCTGGGGGCGATCAAGCTCTGCTTTCTATTCGTGCTGAGCCTGGTGCTGATGGTCTACCTGAAGATCTGGGAACGGATCCATCGAATCAGGGTGTTTCCTTAGTCACCACCCCGGTTGGATCAGCTTATCCTCTGCTCCGGAGCTCCCAACACCGGGCGTCGCTATTTTTCCGCCCTCCTCAGGGTCAACCCAAAAAGACTCCCCAAGGCGCTCGGCCGCCCTCGACGTCGGTGAGCCGCAAATGCGCTGGAAGGCCGCCGTGGCGATGCGTCAGCGGCCGAGAAGATTGCCCAGCTTGTTGAGCCCTTCCCGCATCGCGTTTCCGGCGCCTGGAACCCGATTCAGTAACCCGTTCATCTGAGTCCGAGCTCTCTTGGCCATGCCCAGCAACAAGCTCTTGTTCACGCCGGGCAGCGTGAGCAGCCACTTGACCAGTAGTTCGTTGAGCTGCCTGGTAACCCGGATCGCTTGCTTCAGCTCCGGCTTGAGCTCGTCCTCCGCACCATTATCGTGATACCCGGTGAGCCACGGTTCGATGACCAAGAAACGTTCGTAGAGGCTCAGTCCCGCCTGACTAGCCGCCTTCTTGTGCCGCCGCGACCGAGCGGTGAGGTACATCGCTTGCCTGAACTGCCGCACCCCGACCTGCTGAACCAGCTCGAGATAGGTCTTGAGCATCTGGGGGACTCCCTCGCTCTTCTCCGTGGCCTGCCGTTTAAGCTCACCAACGACGCTGCCCAGCAAACGGTCGAAGGGGGCCAGGTTCTTGACGGCATTCGGCTCTCGCATCATCGCGGACATACCCTCCACGACTTCGTACAACAGCTTGCTCGGAGTCTGGGGAGCACTGTCTTTCTTGGGTTTCTCGGGGTTCGGATTCTGCCCCCACGCCGGCTGAGCCAGGAGGAGGATGCATGGGACAATCGCCATTAGTAGTGGACGCGTCATTTTCGATATTCCCTGTGATTCAGTTCAAAATGAGATGTGGGTCGTCAAATTGCAAGCCTCATGCCGGGCAAATAAAGTCATTCGAAATCCCATTACCCCCGATACAGAAACGGGTTAAACCCATAGCACCCGTGACGGCCCGCGGCCTGAGCTATTTGTTTTTCTCATCCAGCGGGAGTTTTCTACACATTGGGTAGGAAGGTAACGACCCTGGGCCGCGTGAATGACCGGCACCAAGCGCCGCGGCCGATCGCGCATTCTCGCCTGGGGCGAGTGGTCGTTTCCACACTCCGCCGACTCGCGGGGCATTGTGGAGGCCCCGGACGCCCGCGTCGATTACCCCGTGCTGCCGCTCAGCTCACCGATAGGATCGACCGGTCTCCAGATAGCTGCCGGCCAGCTCGTCGTCTCCGGTTGCGTGGGGCGGTACCGAGCGCGCGATCGGGTCCTGCTGGTCGGCCAGCTCGAAGCCGATCTGTAACGCGTAACGACCCGGCGGCGCGCATGGCGTCAAGAAGTACTCGCCCCCGGCGACGCACGAGGCGTGCATCAGAAACCCGGTCACTCGCTGCGTGTCGAGGTCGTAGGTCAGCTCACCGTCCAGTTTCCCCTGGATCCCCATCTTCGCTATGATCCCCTCCGTGAGATCGGAGCGAAAGGGCGGCGCGTCGATCTGGAACCGCCCTGCAATATGGACGCGAACCGCCGTTGCTGACCTTGTGGCTCTGGCCGTGAACGATCCGAGTTTGACGTGGGTCATCTTGAACAGCCTGGGCTGGCCGCGAACGAAGTCCCGCAGATGGCCCAGCAGCAACCGCCGACGAAGCGACGGGGTGACGGTGCCGCCGAGCAGCGCCTGTACCTCGGCCGATGCAATCCAGATCACGTCCCGCGCGGGCACGGCGTTGAGCACGTCTTCATCTCCCTCCCAGTCTTCTGGCCAAGGGTAGTCCCGTTTGCCATTGGTGATGCGGCTATACACGTGCGCCACGAGTGTCCCCGGAGGCAAGGACGGGTGGTAAGCAACCCCCTCCACGTCTCGCGCAACTTTCGCCGAAGAGGACGCACGAAACGCCGCCAGCGCTTGTGCAAGCAGCGTCCGAATCCGCCCTGGCTCTCGCTGAAGTTCCATGTACGGATTGGCGCGCAGGAGTTTACCGTCCGGCCTGACAGCGTAGTACCCCTGCGTCGTCTTGACGAAGGCCGCCGTCCAGTCCTCCGGTCGTCGCTTGTCGGGTAATCTGCGCGAAGAAACGCTTGATTGAATCGTCGGCTCTTCTGCGGCCCGTGAAGGCGCAGTCCTGAGCGACGGGGATGAAGTCCCGCGATAGCGTCTTGATGACCTGCGGATCCGAGAAGTGGACGACACGGCCCAGTTGACCGTTACATCACACCAGCCCGAGCGGGTGCCCGTCCATCGCCCAGATGAACAGCGGCTTGTTCGCCGCGTGCGCCTCCTTGCGCGCTTCGATCAGGTGGGTCCGCCAAGGGATCCGAGCCCACGGTTGTTCGCTGGCCAATGGCCGCAAGCGAGCCACCCGCTGGGCCAGTGTCCCGGATATTGGCGGGACCTCGATGCGGATCGCCGCAGCGGCGGGCGCCGCACTCTGTGTATCCGCCGTCCGATCCTCGTCGAGCGTCGACTCTGCTGGCCCGGGGCCTTCTGGCCCACACGCCAACAGCATCGCCAGAAACATGGCTGCGAGGACGCGTTTCATG
>CAZANL010000763.1:0-2688 GCA_964486115.1 uncultured Planctomycetota bacterium | reverse complement strand
GGCCAAGGTCAGCGCGGCGATCGGGCGCTACCGCGACGCCGGGGGGTTCTTTCTGTCCGTCTTGACCAATGCGACGATGGGCGGCACGATGGCTTCATTCGCAAGTCTGGGAGACCTGATCATCGCCGAGCCCCAGGCGCTGCTGGGATTCACGGGTCCGCGAGTGATCATGCAGACCATCAAGAAGGAACTTCCGAAGGGCTTTCAGACGTCCGAGTTCATGCTCAAGCACGGCTTCATCGACCGGGTCGTCGATCGCAAGGACCTGCGAGACACGATGGCGCAAATTCTCGACTACTGTCGAATGCCCAAGATGACGACTTCCTGAGCGTGTTCCCGCGCAGCTCCCCTCTGCGGACAGCTCGCGCGACTTCGCCCTCTCGCCGACCGGCCGCCCCTACTTCTTCTGCTCGCCAGTAGCCGCTGGCTTGAGGAACTCCTGCAGAAATGCGGCCAGGCTCTTCCCCTTCTCTCCTCGACGCCCACCCCGCCCCTTGTAGCGGTCGGTCGGCCAGTAACCCCACGGTCCCTGTCCGCCGGCATAGACCACCTTCCCTTGCTTGTCCACCACGAACAGGCGCTCCGGCCAGCCCGCGTACTGCACCGCCGCTCGATCGTCCATTCGGTCGATCAGGATGGGGAACTTGACCTTCAGCTCCGCGGAGCACCGGCTGGCGACCTTCGACCGCTCGGTCAGCGACTTCGGATCGGTCACGCCATTGTCCCACCCACGCATCGCCCAACCATCCGCGGGGTGGGCCTCGCGAACATAGACCAGCAGAAACTGAGCTTGCTTAGCGTAACGCGCATGCAGCTTGTTGACGTCGCCCGACGCCTGGCGAAACGGCCCTCAGGTGTAGCTACCAAAGACCAACACCACCGGCTTCTTGCCACGGAACGAGCTGAGCTTGACCGTCTTCTTGCCGTCCTTCGTCTTGAGGGTGAAGTCGGGGGCCACTTGGCCCACCTTCGGCACGTTCTTACCCCTTGACCGGATCAGCCCCATCCCGCCCTGCCGGTCCTTGACGGTCTTGCCCGAATATTGATTCTTCTGCGGGGCCTTCTTCTTCTCCTCCTCCTCGGCCAGCCCGGTCAGAAGACCGCACAGGGTCAGCGCGCCGACCACCAGCAGCACCAGCAAGTCTCTACAACAGTTACACATCACTGCCTCCTGGAAATACGCTCTCACTAACGCAATTGTCCGGTGAGGCCTTGCAGCCCCTTGCCCAGCCACTCTCCCCCATCCAGCACCACACACTCCCCCGTCATGTAGTCCGCGTGGGGACTGGTCATGAAAGCGACCAGCCGGGCCACCTCCTCCACCCGACCAAAGCGACGGGCCGGGATCGTCTCTGTCATCGCCTGCTGAACCTCCTCGGTGTCCCAGAGCTGGTCGGTCGCTGCGGTCCCTTCGATCGCGCCGGGGGCCACCGCGTTGACTCGAATGCCATACTTGGCCCACTCTACCGCAAGCGTTTGGGTCAATGTGATCACACCGGCCTTGGCCGAAGCGGATGGCGCCACCCCGGGCCCGCCGGTCCATGAGTAGGTAGCGACGATGTTGAGGATCTGCCCTCCCCCCCCCCGCTCGATCATGTGCAGACCGACCTCGCGGCTACAGAAGAACGTCCCGTCCAGCACGATCCCGACGACCGCTCGCCAGCCGTTGGGAGACAGCTTCTCCGTCGGACAGAAGAAGTTCCCGGCCGCGTTGTTGATCAGGATGTCGATCTTGCCGAAACAGTCGATCGCCGCATTGACGGCGTCCGCCACCTGCTCGGGCTGCCGAACATCCATCGGGTGATATGCCGCTGGGACTCCCTGCGCCTTCAGCTCTGCCGCCGCAGCAGCCAGTCGCTCTACGCTCCGGCTGGCAATGAAGACTTTGGCACCTAGCCGCCCCAGCTCGGTCGCAATACCCAGCCCGATCCCGCTGCCGCCTCCGGTGATGAACACCGACTGCCCCTCGAACACCTTGTCCGCGAACAAGGTCAGACCTTCTTCAGCACCCATATCTGTTCCTTGCCATAAGCCGGCGGCGCCCCTCGAAAATCAGAGAACTCCGCGTCCAGTTGGAAACCACAGATCTCGGCCAGGTACGCCATTTCATAGCGATATGTCCAGCGCATCGTCAGCGTCTGCTCTTCCTGGCGTCGCACGTTTCCCTTCTCGTCCACTTCGCTGAAGCGCCAGAGCTCGGTCAGCACCTGCCGCAGCGGGTCGTTGGTCCGATTGACCACCTCGATGTTGACCTTGTTGCCGGTGCGCGGGTGAATCACGCTGTCCCGCTGCAGAGGCGCCGTGTGCCCGCGCGGCAGACACATGTCCAGCCGCGGATCGAAGATGTCGACGATCAGCCGAGCATCGGTCGCCAGATGACGGTGCACCGCGTTGAGGCAGTCCCGCTGCGTCTGTGGAGTGGTCAGGTGTTGAAATGCGCGGAAGGGGATGATCGCCAGTGAGAACTGCCGGTCCATACCGAACTTGCACATATCGGCCTGGATGAACGTCGCCAGCTCGCGAAACGGCTCAGGCACGCTCTCCCGTCGCGCCTCGGCGCGCCGGATCATCGCCTGCGAGAGATCCAACCCGACCACCTCGACACCCGCCTGCGCGATCGGCCAGGCAACCCTGCCGGTCCCCGAACCCAGCTCGAGAACCGGCCCCTTGGAGCGTAACGCGTGCTGG
>CAZANL010000762.1:0-2692 GCA_964486115.1 uncultured Planctomycetota bacterium | reverse complement strand
TTGGACAGTTGCCGACTTCACCGATCTTGGCCGCTGGAACACCGACTTTTTGGCCACACGCACAGTAGAACTTGATCACCTCACCCATCACGCTGTTAGATTATCACCGCCTGCAGGATTTTTCCGGAATTTGCGGGAATTACTCATCACACCGGACACCCAGACAGGGCAGTCGAACAACATCTGGAGATTCGAATTTCCTCTGCAGATTGGCACAATGTCATCGCCGGAAGCGTCTGCTGGCCCAACGGCCCAGCCAAACCACTCCTGCCCAGTGGTTCTTGTCGCACATCGCTGGCGGACAGCAGTTGCAAAGGGCCGCAGCCAAGTGATAATTCCGCCATGAAGATACTGGTCAGCGACAAGCTGGATGCGGGTGCAGTCAGCCTGCTTCGCGAGCGCGGTTTCGATGTCATCGAGCGGCTCGGACTCACCCCGGAGCAACTCGCCGATGAAGTGCCACAGATCGACGGCTGGATCGTGCGCAGTGGAACGCAGGTCACCGCAGAATTGATCGATGCCGCGCCCCGGCTGAAGGCCATCGGCCGGGCAGGGATCGGCGTCGACAACATCGACATCCCGGCCGCCACGCGACAGGGAATTGCGGTCTCCAACACCCCCACCGGCAATACGATGGCTGCGGTGGAACACACGATGGCCCTGCTGCTGTCGATGGCCCGTCAGGTACCACAGGCGCATGCCTCGCTGATGCTCGACAAGCGCTGGAAACGGTCTCAGTTCATCGGGGTCGAGTAGTACGGAAAGACGATCGGCATCCTCGGACTGGGCAAGATCGGCTCCCGTGTGGCGACTCGCTGCCGCGGGTTCGAGATGGCGGTGCTGGCCTATGATCCCTACCTGTCGGCCGAGCGGGCACGGGAGATGAATGTCGAGCAGGTGCACGTGCTCGAGGACCTCCTGGCCCGCTGCGATTACATCACGATCCATCTGCCGAAAACGGACGAGACACAAGGACTGCTCGACGCAGCACGCCTGGCTGCTTGCAAACCAGGGATTCGCATCGTCAATTGCGCTCGCGGCGGCTTGATCAACGAGCAAGCACTGACCGAGGCACTGGCCAGCGGTCATGTCGCCGGGGCAGCGCTCGACGTCTTCGAGTGCGAACCTCCGTTCGAGTCTCCGCTGATGAAGGCACCCAACCTGGTGGCCACTCCCCATCTGGGCGCGAGCACCGTCGAAAGCCAGCGCAACGTCGGGATGTTGATTGCCGAACAGATCGCCGATGCACTGGAAAAGGGAATCTTCCGCGAAGCACTAAACATCCCGGTGCAAGACTGGGCCACCTTCGAGAAACTACAACCCCAGCTGGAGCTGGCCGAGCGGCTCGGCATGCTGGCTCAGCAGTTCATCGAAGGCGGCATCACCCGCGTTCACGTCGAATATCAGGGGAAGGCTTTTGCCGAGGTGCCGGCGCTCAACAATGCGCTGCTCAAGGGTATTCTGGTACCCATCCTCGGCGAAGGGGTCAACGCCGTCAACGCCCCCCTCCTGGCCCAAGAGCGGGGAATCGAATTGATCCACTCCCAGCAAGAGAGTTGCCCCAACTACAGCTCGCTGTTGCGCGTGACGATCCACGAAGATCGAGACAACCGTGAGCGGACCTTTTCAGCGACCACCTTTGACGACAACCAGCCCCGCGTGGTGGAACTGGATGGCTACGAACTGGAGTTGATCCCGCAAGGCACGTTGCTGTTATTCGTCAACATCGACCAACCAGGCGTGATCGGCAAGGTCGGCACCATACTGGGCAAGACCGGCGTGAACATCGCCAGCTTCACTCTGGGGCGGATGGCCGCCGGCGGAGAGGCCCTCGCCGTCCTGCATCTCGACGATACGATCAGTGAGGACCTTCTGAAAGAGCTTGCTGACCTGGACTTCATGAAATGGACCAAGCAGATCAGCCTCAGCAGCTGAGCGAACCGAAGACGACCGGCAGTAAGAGTTGGCTGCTCTTGACGCTGATCGTACTGTTCAGCTTCCTCGGACTGGGTGTCGGACTGACCGCTTACGGCTTGTACCAGCTTCTGGGTGGTGATTCGAGACCACTGCCGACCCCGCTCGGAGCAAGACCGCCGAACCCGTCGAGACCCCACAAACAGAGTCCTTCGAGGCCGACACCCCCCTCAACGCCGGAGCAACGTAAGCAGATCGCAGAGTTGATCCGTCAACTCGGAGACGGTAAATACGCCGTGCGAAGCGCGGCACATCACAAGCTGATAGAGATCGGAGAGCCGGCCCGAGAGATGCTCGAGGGCGCCCGCAACCACGAGGACTCCGAGGTACGCTGGCGTGTGCGCAGAATCATCACCGAACTGAACAAGCGGCGGCGATCCAGATGACCGATCTGGGCAAGCTGGTCACCGAGGCGGTCCACCCAGCTTCAGCCGAGCTGGCAACCGAGGACAGTCTGTCTCTGGTCCGCACCCTGCACCGGGTCGACCAAGAAATCCTGCCGGCTGTCGAGGCCGTCCTGGGGGACGTCTCACGAGCGGTAGACCTCGTCGTGGCGTCGCTTCACGCTGGTGGTTGCCTGCTGTACGTCGGCGCTGGGACCAGCGGCAGACTCGGAGCTCTCGACGCGGCAGAATGCCCGCCCACCTTTGGCGTGTCGCCGGACCGGGTCCGCTTTGCGATTGCCGGGGGCCTCGCTGCGCTGACCACCTCAGTCGAA
>CAZANL010000761.1:0-2697 GCA_964486115.1 uncultured Planctomycetota bacterium | reverse complement strand
CCCCCGCATCGCCGGAAGAGATCAACGTCACCGTGGCGCCGGCCCGGGCTCGCTCCACCGCGGCCCGCGCCCGGCCGCTCTCCTCGGTCATGCCGGTCTTGACGATCTGTTTGCCATCCAGCAGGTGGCGGACCAGCTTGATGTAGGTCGAGTAGCCGACCACCAGCTCCGCCGCCTCGATCGCAGCCAGCGCAGCCGGAGTGACATGCTCGTCATTCCCCGGACCGATGCCGACCACGTTGAGTACACCCCTCGTCTCAGACATTCGCCATCTCCTTCTGTCGTGTCGCGAACGGAATGCGGCAGACCGCCAGCGTCATCGAGCGCTCCGTCTCCGGCTCGCTGTACTTCTGCTTGGCCAGCAGGAGTCGATCGGCGCCGCCGGTGAGCAGCGCGGCCGCTTCGGCCACCGACCGAGTGCCGACATACTTCTTGACCACCTCGGAAGGATTCTCCACACCTTCGACGACATCCAGTGTTTCTGCCGCATGACAGACCAGAGGCCAGCCATATTTCTCGGATAGCGCCAAAAAAGCCGCCTCGTCCTGCTTCTTGTCGATCGTCGCCAGACACTTGACCGACTTGATCGAGAGCCCCGCCTCCCGCAGTAGCGACTTGATGCCGCGCTCCACCATCTCCGTCGGGGCGTCCCGGTCACACCCCACGCCGAGCACCAGACTCTTCGGCCGATAGATCACCGAGTTCGCGCATTCGAGCAGACGGTCGCTGGCGATCAGCAGTATTTCGTAGGCCTCCTCGTCGACCCCGTCCATGCCCTCCGCGTACTCCACGCCCGGCGGCAGCGGCTTTCCCAGCGGCCACCAGTGGGGCTCACCACACTCTTGCACGAACAGCACCCGGGTCTGGTTGACGACCGCCGCGCAGCCCCGAGTCACGTTACGGTCCATGTCGTCGAGGGTCCAGCCGAGCTCCCGCCCGAGGATGTCGACGGTCAAGGTGCCCCGCACGTCGGAGGCGGTGGTGATCACCGGACACGCACCAATCGCATCGGCAATCCGCTGAGTAAACTGGTTGCCCCGACCGACGTGGCCCGAGAGCAGGCTGACCGCATAGCGCGAGGCGTCGTCGATGCAGACCACCGCCGGGTCGACCTTCTTGTTGTCGAGCAGCTTCGAGACCATTCGCACGACGGCGCCGACGCTGATGATGTGAATGTGGCAGTCGTATCGTTTCCAGGTCTCCTGCAGGCAAGGACCCATCGGCAGCGGCAACTCGAACGCGCCCTCCGGAGCCTGCTCAAACAGCTTCCGCGAGACATAGAGGTCCGCCTCGGGAATGCTCTCGAGTAGTCGGCGGGCGATCAGGATTCCGTGCTTGGTGATCGCGTAGATCGCAAACGGTTTGCGCTGGTCGCTCACTTGTCCTCCCCCACGAGCACGCCGCTGCGGTCCTTCTTGCCAATCACCACCATAGAGAAATAGTCGCAACGGTCGGTGTCGAGTGTCCGCAGATCGTGAATGATCCGCTGGTTCTCCGTCGTGGCCTTGGAGACGTAGATCGCCTTGTCGAGGAGACCCTTTCTCTCGAGCAGCCGAGTCACCTCCCCGATCACCGCCCGAACCTTCATCAGTACGATCGTGTCGAAGGTGTCGAGGATCTGTTCCAGATCGCTGACGTCGTACATCGAAGGCAGCACGGCGATGCGCTCCTGTCCATCGGCCAGCGGGATGCCCGTGATGACCGGTACGGCGGTGATCGAACTGACCGCCGGCACGACCTCGATATCGATCCCGGGCCAGCGGCGGGGCGCCTCGTTATACAGATAGATGAAGCTACTGTAGACGAACGGGTCTCCCTGGGTCAGGAACGCGACATCCCGCCCTTGCTCGAGGTGCTCGCCGAGCTGCTGATAGACGATCTCCCAGGCCGGCCTGAGGATCTCCGGGTCGCGGGTCATCGGAAAGGTGAGGAAGATCCGCTCCTGCCCCTCGATCTCGCCGATCACCGGCTCGGCGATGCGCCAGGCCAGCGACTTGCTGTACTGGTTGACCCGGGGAATACCCAGCACCGGCGCTTCTCTGAGGATCTTGGCCGCACGCAGCGTCATCAGGTCGGGGGCCCCCGGCCCCACGCCCACGCCGAACAGCGTTCCATAGTCTGACATACCTGACACAGCTCCTCTCATCGGTAAAGCACCTCGTGCACATCCTCAACCGCCGTGGCGACATGATGCGAGACAGAGGTCATCGAGCGAGCCGGCACTGCCCAGACTCGCTGACGTTTGACTGCGAACAGCTCGGCCATCCCGGGCTGGCGCCCCAACCACTCGTGCTGTCGGATCGTCCTGCTTTTCGGTGTCTGACAGATCACTACCTCGGGAGCCCAGGCAATCAGCTCCTCGGGGGAGATCCTGCCCCAGCCCGTGCGCCCCTTCTGCGCCGCGATGTTCACGCCTCCGGCGGAGATCAGGATGTCGTGGACGGTGGTACCACGCCCCGCAGTCCACAGAGAGCGAGTCACAAACAACACCCGAGGCCTGCGACGGTCGATCGGAATCCGGGCACGGACACTGTGCAGTCGCCGGTCTAGCTCATGCACCAGGTTTGCCCCTCGTTCAGGCACACCACACAGCTTGGCCAGCGTGCGGATATTGTCCCGCAGATCATCGAACGACTCGAAGCGAGCGAAGCGATAGACCGGTGCCTGGGCCAGCGAGATCAATTTCACCTGAGCCGC
>CAZANL010000760.1:0-2698 GCA_964486115.1 uncultured Planctomycetota bacterium | reverse complement strand
TCAAGTCAAAACTTATCCAGGACAGCAGGGTTCAGCGAGACTTGTTTTCTGGCTCAGATTTGGCGGAAGACCTCTAACGGGCTAGTCTTTAATTGATGATGGACACGACCCTCAACTGGCGCGATATCCTCGAGATCGGCCGGGGCGTCTGGGACGATGTCACCCGCTGCCGGATTGCCGCCCGCGACTGGGGAGCGGCGGTCGCAATCCACCCCTCGTTCGGCGGCCCACAGTCGGTGATCATCTGCGGCGACAGCCTCGACGGCTTCATCGAAGGTGCCAGCTGGCGCACGGGATTGGAACAGCGGGCTCGCTGCCCCGTCGTCGAAGGCGCTTGGATCGAGCGGGGCCCGCTGACGGTCTGGCGCAAGCCGCTCGCGGCCAATGAAACGGGCCGTGTGCTGTGTCGCCTGCTCGACCTGCACATCGCCTCGCTGCCGGACATCGGACACACCGGCGGCATGTTCGCGCGGGTGTACTTTCGCCAGGGGCCCTACGATCACACCTTTCACATCGGCGACAGCTGGCGCAACCCGGAAAACCAGGAACATCGGGACCTGATTCGGATGTTCCTCCCCTTCTGTCAGCCGTCGCTGCGACTCTACTTCTCCGATAGCTGACGGCGTGCCGAGAGACTGGGCGGGCGGACTGACCGGAAACCGGTCATCGATTGGACATCAGGCCCCGCCGAGACTGGAATAATCTCTCGCGTGAACCATCAGACTGAACCTGCCCTGAAGCTTCTTGCCTTCGCCGATCTTCACGGCTCGACGACGCGCGCCCTGAGCCTGGCCAAGACAGCTCGAGACGCGGAGGTACACGGCCTGATCTGCGCGGGCGATTTCTCCAATCTCGGCGGTGCCTGGAAAGAGGCGATCGCCCCACTGATCCTCTCCGAGCGCAAGCTGGTCTGCATTCCGGGCAACCACGAACCACCGGGGCTGATGGCCGACGTGGTGGAGACGTTTCCCTGGGTCATCGACCTGGACGGCAACGGGATGCGACTCGGCCCATTCGTGCTGCTTGGCTTCGGCGCGGTCGGCCTGGACCACCCGGGCTGGGATCCAGAGCCAGCCCTGGCCGAGCTGGAAGAACTGGCAGGCGAAGCAGAGTCCTCGGTGTTGATCTCACATGTGCCGCCCGCCACCGCCGGCATGACCGAGCGACTGCTCTGGCAGTTCTGCGAACGGGTTGCGCCGACGATGGTGATCTGCGGACACGTCCATCGACAGGAGGGCCGACGGTTCTCCATCGGCGCTACAGAAGTGGTCTGCGTCGGCCGACGAGGCGAGATCGTCGAGATTCCCGCACCCGCCTGCCAGACGAACAGCGACGAACCAGACGCTGCCTGACAACCGCAAGGCGGCGTCGGAGCTGTCGTCCAACCAGCCTTGCCGGGTTCTAGTCCTGCGCCCGCTCCAGCTCGACGCTGCTCAGGGTCAGCCGGGTTCCGCTGCTGAAGATCAGCTCGATGCGGGCGGTTCCTCCGCTCTCGGAGAATGTGGCGTCGTATGCCGTCATCACGCCAACCTGCTTGACCACGCGGCGGGTTCGGGTGCTCCTGTGCCGCACCTCCAGCGTGGAGCCCTTGTCTGCCCGAATGTACAGATAGAGGTGCCATCGCCCCTGGGGCAGGCCAGACAATTGCAGCACCAGACGGCTAGCCTGCTGGGTCGGTTTGACCTCGACCGAGCCGGTCCCTTTCTGCTGGGCCGCATCTCCGTAAGCCAAGGCCTTGGCCACGAGCTTGGGCGCCCCCCTCGCAGTGACAGCGACCTTGAGAGTCCGCTGCTTGATCGGAATCCGCGACTCGTAGTACATCGTCTCCGGGTGGTTCGAGAAAACACGTCGCAGCTGCACCACCAGCTCCTGCACGGTTTCGGGATCGTCCAGCTCGACCGCCAGCTTGAGCTCTTCGAGGATTGTCGAGACACGCTTGGCCTGCGCCTCCCGGAGTACCTTCTCCCGCGACTTCAGCTTCTGCAGGAGCTCGCCGCCAAGCTTCTGGGCCACCGGGCTCAGCTTCTGCAGGGCGTCCAGGGCCGCAGGAAAAAGGTCCAGTGTCGCCTTCGACGCAGCAAGCCCGATCTGGTCCTCGACCGCCTTGTGCCACCCCTGCCGGACCTCTCCCTGAGCGCGCTTCAGTTCGTCGGCCAGGCCGTGCCTTGCCGCCAGGGACTGTAGCTTGCTCAGCGCTGCCTGTGCATCTTCGAAGCGCTTCTGGCCAGCCAGCGAAAGCGCAGCGGCGATGCCGGCCTTCACACCCTTGGCCGCCTGAGTGGCGAGGACCTGCTCCACCCTCCGTCGAACTTCCTGCAGGTCAGATGTCAGACCATACCTGCGGGCATCCGGCTCGACCGCTGCCAGACGCTCGAGAGCCTTCGCCGGATCGGCCAGCTCACCCGCATCGCTCAGCCTCTTGCGGACCGCGTCGATACGCTTCTTCCGGTGGTCTTCAATGAGTTGCTTCTGCTCCTCGATCGCCTCGAGCCGCCCAAATTGTCGTGCTCTCTTCTCGAGCCGCCCCAGGCAGGTCCGCGCCGCCGCATGATCCAGCTTCTTCAGGTGTTCGCCCACCTTCTTGATCGCCGTCTCCAGTTCGCCCTCGAACCGCCGGCGCTGTCGGGCAAGGGCTTGATCTGCTGACGTCTTGCTCCCGTCCGGCGGTGTCTTGGTTCGATCAGGCGGCGGCGTCGTC
>CAZANL010000759.1:0-2702 GCA_964486115.1 uncultured Planctomycetota bacterium | reverse complement strand
CGAGTACCCCTACGGCGGGTAGTGCCGCGCCGAACAGGTCGGGGCGCTGGGTCAGGCAGGCCCCGACGAGCAGGCCGCCGTTACTCCCTCCACCGATGGCGAGCTTCGGCGTTCGGGTGTAGCCATTGGCGATCAGCCACTCCCCGGCCGCGATGAAGTCGTCGAAGACATTCTGCTTGCTGGCCTTCACCCCACCCTCGTGCCACGATTTACCGTACTCCCCGCCACCCCGCAGGCAGGCCTGCGCGTAGACCCCGCCGAGTTCCATCCAGACCAGATTGGCCACCGAGAAGGCCGGTGTCAGCGAGATATTGAATCCGCCATAGCCGTACAGATAGGTCGGGTTGTCTCCGTCCAGCTCGAGTCCCTTCTTGTGCGTCAGGAACATCGGCACGCGGGTCCCGTCTTTGCTCTGGTAGAACACCTGCGTCGTCTCGAAGTTCGACAGGTCGGCCGCGATCGTCGGCCGGCGAAACAGGCTGCTCTCCCCGGTCCGCAGATCATGACGATAGATCGCCCCCGGCACGGTGAAGCTGGTGTACAGGTAGAATGTCTCGGTATCCTCCTGTCGGCCCCGAAAGCCGACCACACTGCCCAGGCCCGGTAACGACACCTCGTCCAGCTGCCGGCCCGCCGTGTCGTAGACCACCACTCGGCTGTGTGCATCCTCCAGATAGCTGGCGATCAGCCGCTCGCCGACCATCGATGCCGACTCCAGCGTGCGTTCGGTTTGCGCAATCACCTCGGTCCAGGCGGCGGGCTCCGGCCGATTCAGATCGATCGCGACCACCCGTCCCAGCGGTGCATCCTTGTCGGTCCAGCAATAAAAGAGAGCTCCGTCGTTACCGATCAGCTGATAGGACGCCTCGAAGCCCGTGAGCAGCTCGACCATCTCGGCGCCCTCCTGCTCCAGGCTCTTGTAGAACAGGTTGGTCTCACGGTGTGTCCCGCGCCAGACGGTCAGGACCAGATACTTCCCGTCTTCGGTCACGCTGGAGCCAAATCCCCACTCCTTGTCGTCCGGCCGCTCGTAGACCAGACGGTCCTCCAGTTGAGCCGTGCCGACCTTGTGGTAGAAGACCTTCTGGTAATAATTCGCCGCCGTGTAGGCCTGCCCTTTTTTGGGCTCGTCGTATCGGCTGTAGTAGAACCCCTCGCCCGCGGCGTCCCAGGCGGCGCCCGAGAACTTGACCCAGCGCACCTCGTCCGGCAGATCCCGCCCGGTTTCGATCTCGCGCACCTTCCAGATCTGCCAGTCGGAGCCGGCTTCAGCCAGACCGTAGGCCAGGTAGCGTCCGTCCTCGCTGACAGAGAGCCCGACCAGCGAGATCGTCCCGTCGTCGGACAGACGGTTGGGATCTAACAGCTCCCGACCTTCGGCGTGAAGCTCGTCGAGCGTGTAGAGCACCCACTGATTCTGCAACCCCGTGTTGTGCTGGTAAAAATAGCGCCCCCCCCCCTTGAACGGCACCCCGTACTTCTCGTGGTTCCAGAGCTGCTCGACCAGCTCGCGGATCCTCGGTCGCTGAGCTGCACCGGCCAGATATCCCTGGGTCAGTTCGTTCTGAGCCGTGATCCAGGCCCGTGTATCGGGCGCGTCGAGCTCCTCGAGCCAGCGGTACGGATCCTCGACCGAGACGCCATGCAGCTGATCCACCTGATCGACGATCCTGGTATGCGGATGCTTCATTGGCCTGCTCCCACGAGATCTGAAGTTGAGAACCGATTCTCGGAAACATATCATCAACCGCGTGCGTTGCCTTCTTTGGTCTGTTTTCGTCGGAAATCGGGACCGCTCGTCTCTAACCACAACGGAATTACGTCGTGACCCGGAATTTCCGCATCCAGCCCGGAGCAAATCACCTGGGGCCCGAGGGATGCGCCTGGCCAGCTCGGGCCCCGCCCATCCGGGATGGCTCACACCCGTCAATGCCGTCGGCTGCCGATGCGAACAGCCCAGCGCACCAGACCGGGAAAAGGACGCTCGAGCCAGTAGAAAGTGCGCAACAGAAACGGATAGACCAGCTCGCGCCGCGGCCGCCGAACCACCTTCCAGATGATCTCGGCACAGCGGTCCGGCGTGCTCACGGGTAGCATCCGGGCCAGACTGGGCAGCCCGTCGTGCGACCCCGGATTGGCCTGAAAGTAATTGCTCGACACCTCGCCGAAGACGACGTGGCAGCTGTGCACACCGGTGCCGACCAGATCCTGGTAGAGCGCATCGTGCAGCCCGCGCAAGGCCCAGCGGGCGGCGGCGTAACCGGTCGCGCCGGGCCAGGCCAGCCGGGAGACCGGGGAGTTGATGTGGATGATCGTGCCTTCACGAGCCGCGAGCATGTCCTTCATGAAGGCCTGCGTGGTGTTGTACGCCGCGAAGTAGGGCGCACCCATCATCCGCTGAGCCTCGGCCGGTGGGGTGTCCTCGATGAACTTCCACTCCCCCGCGCCGGCGCTGTTGACGATCACCCTCGGCGTGCCCAGCGAGTTGCGGATCCGGCAGGACATCGCGATCACCGCCTCGCCGTCCGCCGCATCGAGGACTTCGACGACGGCGGCCCCTCCATCGTGTTCGATCTGGCTCTTGAGCGCCTCTAGCTTGTCGGCGCTGCGCGCCACGATCACCACGGTCCAGCCCTCGCGCGCCATCAACCGCGCGGTCGCCTCGCCGATGCCACTCGAAGCGCCCGTGATCACTGCCAGCT
>CAZANL010000758.1:0-2707 GCA_964486115.1 uncultured Planctomycetota bacterium | reverse complement strand
CAGAGAAACCCCGCGGGGTCGAGCAGCCCGCGCACCTTGCTCCTGTCGCTGACCGGACCCCAGCGGTAGTGCTTCCACTCGCTGGTCAAGGTCAGGTGCAGGCCCAGATCGTGCCCGGCGTGGCGCTTGGACCAGGCCGCCATCTGCGGGAACCAAGGGCAGGGGACCATCACGCTCCCACTGCTCATCGCTCCCCGCGTCAGGGCCTGCTCCGCCGCCCGATTGGCCGCGCGGCACATCCCCAGGTCGTCGCCGTGCAGGATCAGCAGCTTGGACTGCGGATCCAGCCCCAGCTTGCCGGCCAGGTTCTCCCCCACGGCCAGCGGGCCCAGGCCACATGCGATCAGACACACAAATATACGCAGGCTCATCTCTCGATCTCCGTTGGAAGGCGCGATCAGCTAGCGAGCCTACAAAAAAACAGTTTTTGACGAAAGACCGCCCGGTGGATCGCCAGGTTGGCCAGACGCAGCACCCCGGCTGCCCACCGGCACAGTAAAGTACCTGCAGAACTTGACTTATAGCATCAAGCAGTCGGGCTTGCCGGTTCTCGACCGTCGCTAAAATTGAGCACAATCAGGGTGCAAGGGACTTCGTTGGGGTGCGGATCAACGAACGAGATCGGATGTCGACGGCTGCTCGCGGTTTCATGTCATCGGCCATCAACTGTCGGGCCTCACAAAATTCCGGGGGATGCCGGAGCAGCCGTTGTAAGGTAGGTGGAGCGACTGACCTTGCAGGGGCAGCCCGGCCCACGAACGGAGAATCCCATGAAGAAGCTATATAATCTGATCGCCCTGATCGCTGTCGTCGGAGCCCTGCTGGCCTGGTTCGGTTCACGACAGACGGCGGGCGACTACAACGACTACGTGGCCAAGATTCGCCCCGCGATAGCGCAACAAGACCGGATCCTCGACGAGTTGCAGAAAGCAACCGACCTCGACGCCGGAAAGCAAGTCGCCGGCTGGATCAAGCGCCAGGACGCGGTGCTCGCCCAGTTCAAGGCCGTCCAGCCGAAGGACCAGGAGATCGCCGCGCTGCACCACCGGTGGATCGAGCGCTCCGAGGCGCTCTCGGACGGCCTGCGGGCGCTCCAGCGCTGGACCCAGAGCCAGGACAAGAAAGCACTCGCAGAATACCGCAAGCACTGTACGACAGCCGGGAACCGGCTCCAGTCCTTCATCACCCGGCGTGACATCTATTTCAAGAAGCACGACCTGAAGCTCGAAGAGTAGCACCGCACACCGCTGGCCCCCACTGCTGGGCGCTCAAGGCGCGCGAGTCGCGACAAACGGCAAAGTAACTGCGCACTTCCCTACCGGGTCGATCATCCAGCGATTGATGTTCTCCGTAAAACCGCCGCCGCCCCGACGATCCTTCGATCAGTCGGGGATGACGATCTCGGAGGGATCGAAATCAGGCTCGGGATAGGCCATCTCGAAACGCTCGAGTTGATCGACCAGGATGCCAGCGATCAGCAGGTTGCGGTACCAGCGCCTCTCGGACGGGATGACGTACCACGGCGCATCCTGGGTCGAGGTCTGCTGGATGGCGTCCTCGAAAGCCCCTCGGTACTCGGCCCAGCGCTCTCGCTCCGGCAGGTCCCCCATATTGAACTTCCAGTGCTTGTCGGGGCGGTCCAGCCGGCGCTGGAGTCGCTGTTTCTGATAGTCCTTCGAGATATGCAGGTAGAACTTGATCACGGTCGTGCCCTCGTCGGCCAGCAGCTGCTCGAAGGCGCGAATGTGCTCGTAACGCTTCTTCCAGCGCGCCTGTGGGACCAGCTGATGCACCCGCACGACTAGTACGTCCTCGTAGTGCGACCGGTTGAAGACCGAGATCGTCCCCCGCGCCGGAGTGTGCTGGTGAACCCGCCAGAGGTAGTCATGCGCCATCTCCTCCGGCGTCGGCTTCTTGAACCCGACGACGTGGACACCGGCCGGATTGAGCGGACCGATCACCTCACGAATCGTGCTGTCCTTGCCGGCGGCGTCCATCGCCTGGAACACCAGCAGCAGCGAATGCTTTGCTTCGGCCGCGAACAAACGCTGCAGGTCGATCAGCCTCTCGCTCAGCAAGGCGAACTGCCGCTTTCCTTCCTGCTTGCTCAACCCACCGTCCACTTCACTGGGAATGTCGGACAGCCTGACGCGGTCCCCGGGCTTGATCAGGTAGTTGTCGATCGATGTCATACGGTTATTATAGACCTCCAAGGCAACGGATTGCACCCGATCCCGAACAGCGACGCCGACTTTCGGCAGCTGCTCCACGTTCGACCAGCCAGTCGGTCGGACCGCTAGTCCAGGTCGACGATAACCGGCGCGTGATCGGATGGAGTCAGCCCGGACTGCTTCTTGCGATAGTCCCGGTCGACCTCGACCGACCGGACGCGCTGCATCACGCTCTCGGTCGCCAGCACGAAATCAATCCGCAGCCCCTGCTTCTTGTGGAACCGACCCGCTCGGTAGTCCCACCAGGAGAATTTCTGCAGCTCGGGATGCCTCTGCCGAAAGACATCGACCAGCCCCAGTCCGAGCACCTCCCGGAACAGCCCCCGCTCCTCGGAGGTGTGAAAGATTCCATCGGCGAACTCTTCCTCGCACCAGCTGTCGATCGGCTCCGGACAGATGTTGAAGTCGCCGCAGACCACATCCTCTCCGCCCAGCGTACCGCCGAGATGTTCTCTGAGCGCCTCGAACCAGGCCAG
>CAZANL010000757.1:0-2710 GCA_964486115.1 uncultured Planctomycetota bacterium | reverse complement strand
GAAAGGGAAAAGATGGCCAAGGACACTGCTCTAGAGGCATACCTGAGGGACATCAACAGGATGGCACTCTTGACGGCTGAGGAGGAAAAGGAACTGGCCCGAAAGGTCCAGAAGGGGGAAAAGAAGGCTCGGGATCACATGATTTTATCTAATCTTCGACTCGTGGTCAGTATTGCTAAGGACCACGTCAATCGCGGGTTGTCCCTGCTCGATCTGATCGAGGAAGGCAACCTGGGGTTGCTCAAAGCTGTTGAGCGGTTCGATCCCGAGAGGGGATGCCGCTTCTCTACTTACGCGACGTGGTGGATCAAGCAAGCCGTGCGGCGCGGCTTGGTGAACACCTCGAAGACGGTGCGTATTCCGTCTTACATGGTGGAGCTGATTTGCAAGTGGAAGAATGCAACCGTCGATCTCGCTGGTCGGCTGGGTCGCCAGCCAACGATGGAAGAGGTCGCGGAGGCGCTGAACGTTCCGAAAGAATCGATTGGGATCATCAAACGCGCCATGCGAGCATCTAGGACAGGAAATCGTATCAGTCTGGACATGATCCGGGAGAACAACGATCCTCTCGAGGATCCGAAATCACCGAGGCCGGAGGAGGTCCTTCTGTCGGAGTGTGACCGGGAACAAGTCCGGGATCTTCTCGCCCACAATATTGGTGAGCGGGAGGCAAAGATCTTACGTATGCGCTATGGCCTGGATAACAACACGCCAATGACTCTGAAACAGATTGGTGAAAAGGTCAATCTAACGCGTGAACGAGTGCGGCAGATCGAGAATGAGGTGCTGCGAAAGTTGCAGTGCATCATGAAACGAGAGTGCGCCATTTGATTGGCGCGTGGTGCTGTTGAGGAATTGATAGCGTCGGGATTGAAGAGGCCGGCGCGCGGCGGGTGCACCCCGGATTGTATGCGGGGGTGGCCCGCTGGTCGCCATGTTGTCGGTGGGTGCATGTCGTAATCCTACAGCTTGACGCACCCGTCAAGGCCGCCATAGAATGCGGAGAGTCACTATTTGAGTGCCGGTTACCAGTCTGGAGTAGTTACTGGTTTGATGCAGCCCCTCCATGGAGCCAAGCGACCATCCATATTGATTGTGGATGACGAGGAGCAGATCTGCAGGTTCCTGACCGACTTGCTCGATGCGGACTATGAGCTAGAGCGGGCCAGGGGCGGACGAGAAGCCCTCGACCTGCTCAGCAAGCGGAAGTTCAATATCGTCATCAGTGACATCCGGATGCCCGAGTTTTCGGGCATCGACCTGCTGGAGGCGATCAAGGGTCAAGGGCAGGATGTGATCATCATGACCGGCAACGCCGAGGTCGACACGGCGATAGCCGCGCTGCGGATGGGGGCCTACGACTATATCCGCAAGCCGTTTTCGATAGACGAGATCTTGCTCTCGATCGAACGGGTCCTGGCCAAGCAGCGCTTGCAGGAGGAGGCGATCCGCTACCGCGATCACCTTGAGGAAATGGTCGAGGAGCGCACCGAGCAGTACAAAGAGCTGGTGGTGACGGTGATGCAGTGCCTGGTTCGCACCCTCGAGTTCAAGGACCGCTATACGCGTAACCACTCGGAGAATGTCGCGCGGTACGCATCGGCGCTGGCCATGCAGTTGGGCTGCACGGACGATCAAGCCAAGCTGGTGACCACGTCTGGTCTGCTGCACGACCTCGGCAAGGTGGGGGTGCGTGATGATGTGCTCAACAAGCCCGGCCGCTTGACCGACGAGGAGTTCGAGCACGTCAAGAAGCACCCGGTCATCGGATTCGAGATCCTCGAGCCGATCATGGACGAGGGCTCGGTGATTGGTGGGGTTCGATATCACCACGAGGCGTATGACGGCTCGGGGTATCCCGACGGTTTGATGGGCGTCAACATCCCCTGGACCGCACGTGTGCTGGCCGTGGCCGACACCTTCGACGCGATGCGTTCGGACAGGAGCTACCGGCCCGGATTGCCTCATGATGAGTGCATTCGCCGCCTGCAGGCTGGCGCTGGGGTCCAGTGGGACCCGGACATGATCGAGGCCTTTCTGCAGCTCGACCTGGTGGCGCTCAATGAGGATACCGCCCCGCTGGCAGTCGAGGCGATCGAATCGACCGACGAGTGCTCGCGGGACGACTGGGCTGTCCCGGAGTCACTGTCCTAGTCATACCGCGTCGCGCTCGACGTGGTTCTGCTCCCGCGTTCGATCCGGGTGTTCCATTGGTGCGCTGGCTCGGCTACTTACGCCTCAGTGCCCTGGGTGGGTTGATTGCCTTGATGCGGCGAAGCGTCGGGATAGCGAGCATCCCTGGGCGAATCGTAGACCGCAGAACCTGTTGCTCGATCAGCTTCCCCTGCTGCAGCCGCAGGCAGCTTGCACGAACTGCCAGGACGGAGTGCTCAAGGCCCTTTTCCAGCGAGGGCATGACCACCGGACCGTAGGCCATCAGTGCGGTCGCTGCGCGCTCCCGTCTGCTGAATGATCGTGCGCCCAGCTGGTTGACCAGTCGTGCGGGTCGGTCGCTTTTGATTCGGGCGTGAATGTCCGCGCGGATCGTGGTCAGGTTCTGTGGGATGGCTAATTGCCAGCTGTATCCTTGGAGCTTCGTCGTCTGGCCCCGGGTCACTCGTTTTGGAACCAGGTACGCATAGAACGCCAACCGACGGCCGGTTTGTGGCGTCTTTTTCGCCAGTGTCATTGTGATCGTGGTCGGCAGCGG
>CAZANL010000756.1:0-2712 GCA_964486115.1 uncultured Planctomycetota bacterium | reverse complement strand
CCCGTATTGGATTCGCTGATCCTGCGAACGCTCGTGCTCTGTGGCGATCTGCCAGCCCTGAACCGCTGCTCCGGCTGCGGCTGTCCGGCCGCGCGCATCGAGCGACCTCGATTCGATTATGCAGCGGGCGGACTGCTGTGCCTCTCATGTCCCTCACTGAGCGACCCGTTGAGCCTATCCCGCGGGACCGTCGCCCTGCTCTGCAACTTGGTGGCCGCGGGCTCCACACCGGAGCAGATCGGTGTCACCGATGCGCAAGCCCGGGAGCTCGGGTGGGTTTTCAAGCAGGTCACCCGGTACATCCTCGAACGTAAAATGCGGATGGAACCCTTTCTTTCGCAAAGTACTTGGCAACTTCCGGCCTTGATATCTGCCCCGCTCTCACCATAATCCGTCGCCATGCCTGGACAACACGAGCCCAAGCCGCTGCCATTTGCGTATGACGCACTGGACGGCATAACCGAACAAGTGACACGCTGGCACCATGACGTGATCTACTCCGGCTTCGTCGAAAAACGCAACGAAGTCGAGCGTAAACTGGAATCCGCCGACCGCTCGGAGGCCAATCCACGACACAGCGAGCTGGCGGGCCTCAAACGAGACGAGATCAGCGTCACCAACGGAATGAACCTGCACCAGCTCTACTACTGCATGCTGGGCGGGGAGGGAGATCCCGAGGGTACCGGACTGCTCGAACGGATCCGGGACGACTTCGGCTCGCTGGAGACCTGGCAGGAGGACTTCATCGCTTGCGCCCGGGCCTCCAAGCGCTGGGCGATCCTGGCCTGGGACTCGAGCAGCGACAAGTTGCGCAACTACACCGCCGACAGCGACACCCACGGAATCTGGGGCGCCATCCCGCTGATCGTGCTGGACATGGCCGAGCACGCCTACTACTACGACCATGGTCCCAAGCGCACCCCGTATATCCAGGCCTTCCTGGCCAACCTGAACTGGCAGTCGATCGACCAGCGCTACACATCGGTCGTCCAGGAGTAGCTCGAGCAGGCAGCCGCCTCAGATCGAACCCCGTGCATCCCCGCTGCAACGGGTCCTGGTCGGCCGGGTGGGACTCATCATGCCGGGGCTCAACATCTGTAGAGTCGGAAATCCGCCCGCTTTTTTCCTGAGGCGGAGTTTGGATTGGCAGACCCGCCTGACGTGCAAACAGACCCGAGATCACGGCGGACCATCCTCCGCTATCCGTCAGATGGGTTTCCGGGCGCCCCCCCTTCGGCGGCCAGAGAATTCAAGAGCCCGAGGAGCAGGCCCAGGACGAGCTTGTCAGTAGACACGGCCGCTGATCTCGCCTGCTCGATGAGACCAGACGCCGCCATGACGTCGCGCTAATCGAAAAACTCGCCGTGGAGCGCCCAGATCCCGTTCTCGACATCCTGCTCGTCGACGATCATCCCGATGTTGATTCGGGTCGCACCCTGACTGATCATCCGCACGGGGACTCCCGCCTTGGCCAGCGCCCCAAAGACCCGACCAGCCACTCCGCTGGCCTCCTTCATCCCGTGCCCGACCACACAGACGATCGCCTGCTCCCGGTCCAACTGGACCTCGCTGAACCCCTGGAGTTCCTGGATTGCGGCTGCCAGACCATCCTCTCGGTCACAGGTGACCGAGACGGAGACCTCGCTGGTTGCGACCATGTCGATCACCACCTGATGCCGACTGAAGACCTCGAAGATGCGTGCAAGGAAACCATACTGGTTGAGCATCTGGTTGGAGACGATGTTGACCAGGATGATCCCACGTTTGTGCACGACAGCCTTGACCACCTTGGCGCTGGTCTCCGCTTGCCGGGTAATCAGCGTGCCTTCGACCGCAGGGAAGTAGGTGTTGAGTACGCGAACCGGGATGGCATCCTGGATCGCTGGCTGAATCGTCGCCGGGTGGAGCACTCGAGCCCCGTAGTAGGCCACTTCGCTGGCCTCTTCGAAGGAGAGCGCTCGGATCGGACGTGCATCGCCGATCAGGTGGGGGTCGGCCGTCATCACCCCATCCACGTCGGTCCAGATCTGGATCTCCTCCGCACCGATAAATGCGCCGATGGCCGACGCCGAATAGTCCGAGCCCCCCCGACCGAGCGTGGTGATGTCGCCCTGCTCGTTACGGACGATGTAGCCGGTAACGACCGGCACCTCATTTATCTCGGACAGCACCCGGCTGACCGCACCGCCGTCGGGCTTGAAACGTGAGGCGCCAAACGGCCCCTCCCCCACCAGGCCCAGCTCCCATGCGTCGAACTGCCGCGCAGGTATCCCGCTGGCGGTCAGGTGGGCAGCGAAGATACGGGTCGAGAGGCGTTCGCCAAAGCTGGCCACCCGATCCAACGTGCGCTGCGTCAACTCGCCGATCAGCGCGATGCCGCCGGCCAGTTCTTCCAGTTCGGTGAGTAGCGGGTCGACAAGTTCATCGGACAGGCCCAGGTCGGCACAAACCTGACGGTGACGGTCAATCAGTGGAGCCATGTCCCAATCGCTGACGCTTGCGCCCTCTGCCAACTGATAAAGCAGGTCGGTCACCCCGCCAATTGCGGAGAGCACGACCAGCGGCCGACGTGGGAGACCGTCGCGGACGATCTGCCCCACCGCCCTCATGCGGTCGGCGTTCTTGACCGAGCTACCACCGAACTTGAGAACGATCATCCGCCGAGTCCAACCAGCTCGCGGACATCGGCGACCTGGGTATCGGCGACCTGGG
>CAZANL010000755.1:0-2725 GCA_964486115.1 uncultured Planctomycetota bacterium | reverse complement strand
GCCAGTTTCTGCATTGTAGTGCTCGTAGGAGTGAATCTCGCGCTTGCCGCCTCCGCCGGGGGCGTCGCACACAAATGTGGGTGTGTTGAATCCCGCAGTGGAACCCCGCACGTGTTTTTCCAGTGCTTGCGTCGTTGCCACGCTGGTGCGCAGCCCCTCTATTCCCTTCACCATATCGCAGAGGTAAACGTAATACGGCTGCACGTTGATATAGCTCAAGCGACGCACCAGAGTCGTCATGGTCTGCGCGTTGTCGTTTACGCCCCGTTGCAGGACGCTCTGGTTTCTCACCGTGATCCCGCGTTCGAACAAGATGGACATCGCCTGCTGGGTAATCCAGGTTATTTCATCGGGGTGGTTGAAGTGGGTGTGAACCACCACTTCTTTCTGGTTTCTTCTGCCGAACTCCACCACCTGGGAGAGTGCGTTGACCCAGGCTATGTCGGAGAGGATCTTCTGAGGCATGACCGCCAGTCCCTTGGTGGCGAACCGGATCCTGCGAATGTTGGGCATTCTGAGCAGAGTCATTCCGATCGCTTCCAGCTGCTTGGGCTGCAGGTTGTAGCAGTCTCCACCACTGATCACGATGTCTTCCAGCTCTGGCCTCGATGCGATGTACGCAAACGCCTGACGCCAACGCTCCAGGTTGACGTTCAGGGCGATCTTTTTCACCTGCTCGGTGTTCAGGCCGATCGAATAACTTCTGGTGCAAAAGCGACAATAGACCGGACAGGTGTCCAGCGGCAAGAAGAGCGCCTTGTCTGCGTAGCGATGGGTCAGGCCCGGGACGGGAGAGTCTTCTTGCTCGTGCAGGGAGTCAAGACTCAGCTGAGGATGGTCTCGTTCCAGGCCCCGCTCGACCGGAATGAACTGGGTACGGATGGGGCAGTTGTACGGATCGCTCCAATCGATCAGGGAGATCAGGTAGGGCGACACTCGCAACGCCATCGGCGCCTGGTCCAGCCCTGCTTGAACGTCAGCATAAAATGCCTCGGGGACCAGGTCACCAACGGCATTTCTCAGGCGCTTGAGGTTGATCACGGAGTTGGTCGCCTGCCATTTGTGATCGAGGAACTTGGCAGTGTCGATCGCCTCGTAACCTGGAATCCTGCGCCAGAATTCCCCCTGCAGCAGGTCTCTGTGTACCAGGGATTCTTCTGACACCGGAGGTTTTCGTGCAGTGACCGGCAGAGCTTCCCAGCCCGCGAGTCTCGCATAAATGGGCGCGGGGCTTACCTTCGATTGAATCTTGAGAGCAACAGCACCCTTGGTTGCCGTGGCTGCTTTTCTGGCGCGCAGAAATTTCACGGCTGGAAATTGAATGACCATATCTCGAACTCCTTTGGGACAAGGATATTGTCAGCTACTGGTGCAATCGCCATGCCAACCCGCGAGCCTTCGGAAAAGATCGGTCGCTGCATTCTCCGCACGCCCCTCTATGCAATCCTCACCGGGTTCTTTGGCCGGGTGTGTGTTTGTTGCGGTTCTCGCTAAATGCTTCCCTGTAAGGGGTTGCGTATGCCGGCGGACGAATGGTGGGGGGGGCGAACGCCAAGGTCGGCGCGACCTTCGTTATCCGACAGCTCTAGTTCGAGCAGGTAAACATAACTTACTAACCAAGATTCCTTTACAGTCTGGTCGGACAGCCGGCAATGGCGCAAGGAGTCCGGGGCTCACCAGCAGGCGCGCGCCGAGAATGCGATCTTTCGCTACAAACGGGTCAGTGGCGACCACCTCAGAGCCCGGAACTTCGAAGCCCAGCAGCGGGAGGCGTGGATCGCGGTGAACGTCATCAATCGGATGACCGAGCTGGGGATGCCGCAGTCCGAGGTGGTCGAGATGACGGCTGCGGCTAATGGACTGGTCTCGGCTGATTTCGAGCCGTGCAACAACGCCCTTCCGAAGCGCGCGAGTGGCTGGCGAAGTACCTGCTGCCGGCGGATCCGACTCTACTGGCTGCGGTAACGCAGGACGTGCAGGACACGCCAAGAACCATCGACGAGCTCTACAAGTACTGGGGGCGGCGGCCCTGAGCGGGGGGCGGATGGCGGCCGCCTGTGCCAGGCCGGTTGACGCTGATTTCTAGTCATGCAACAACGACCCGCGACGCCCTCTTTCGTTTCTACAGCTACGGCGACGCGATGTTGATCGTTTAATGCGTTCGATGCGACCCACCCTGGCACTGCTGTTGCACGCGCTGCCGCTGCTCGGCTATACGACCCGCCGCACCGTGATGGTCAAGAATGCGACCAGAAAGCCGGTCTCGATCCAGCTCCACGCACACCACCCGGACGATCCCGACTGCTCCGGTCCGCTCGGGGGGGGGCCGCCGGGCAATATCTGCAAGGTCTGGTACGATGCCGACATGGAAAACACGCTCATCACCAGCGCGGGTGGCAAGGAGGTCGTCCGGCACGCACTGAAGAGCCGGGCCCAGCCGCCGATCGTGCACAGGTAGCCCCACGATGCCGGCCCAACGACGCCACAAGATCCTGCTGGCCATGATCCTGCTCACAGGGTTCACCCTGCTGGCCGAGCAGGCCCGCAGTCGCAAGGGTTTCACCTGGGGCGACCCCGTCGAGTACGTCAACTCCGCGTGGCACCTCGTCAACGGTCCGCAGCCCGAGACCTGGCGACCGCGCACGAAGCGGCCGCTGCTGATGCCGCTGATCCTGGCTGTGCCGCTGAAGCTGACTGGCTCGCTGTTCTGGATGCGGATGACGGT
>CAZANL010000754.1:0-2729 GCA_964486115.1 uncultured Planctomycetota bacterium | reverse complement strand
CCAGACGCTGAACACCTCGGCCGACACCTGGAAGCTGAGCTTCGATCCGGATGCGGTGATGGATGGCGCAGAGGCGGAGAACGTGGTCGAGGCGGCGCGGGTGCTCGGACGCTATTTTCACATCCTGGGCGTCCGGGCGTTTCCGGGTGGCGGCACCTGGGCGGAAGAGCGGGCCGAGCCGATCTTGAGCGCCTTTGCGGCACATGCGGGAGTGCCCGTGGTGAGTCTGGAGGGGGCGATGCACCACCCCTGCCAGTCCCTGGCCGATTTGATGACGATCCGGGAGCACTTTCCCGAAGGAACGCAGGGTTTGCCGGTTGCCCTGTGCTGGGCCTGGCATCCTCGGGCGCTGCCGATGGCCGTGCCCCACTCGTTTGCGCTGCAACTGGCGATGGCGGGGGCCGACCTGACACTGGTGCATCCGCCAGGCTGGGAGCTGGATCCGTCGGTGACTGACCAGCTTGGCGATGTCTCTGTCGTCCACGACCGGAAAGCGGGGCTGGCCGGCAAGCGGGTGGTCTACGTCAAGAGCTGGGGGCGCCTCGATTGTCACGGCGAACCGGAGCGTGAGTCGGAGCAGCGAGCGGGTCTGCGAGACTGGATCGTCGATGACCCCCACGCCGACGGCCGTGTCATGCACTGTTTGCCCGTGCGCCGCAATGTGGTCATATCGAGCAGTGTGCTCGACTCCGATCGATCGCTGGTGGTGGACCAGGCAGAGAATCGTCTCTGGGCCCAGGCCGGGTTACTCAGTCTACTCGGCCGGCGGATGGGTGTGCTCTGATGGTGATGGATCGCGGACCCAGCCTCCGTGAGGCAGCACCGTTCATCGAGCGATTTCGCGACCAGGTCGTGGTCGTCAAGCTGGGCGGCGAGTTGCAGGTGCGTCCGGTGATCGAGCGGATCGTGCCACAGCTGGTCGTTCTGCTGCGTTGTGGGCTCAAGCCGGTTGTCGTTCACGGTGGCGGCAGGCAAATCGACAAGGTCTGTGAGGAGCGGGGAATCGAGATCCAGAAGGTGGGAGGTCGGCGGATCACCAGCCCGGATGTGATGGCCGTCGTGGAGGCCGTGGTCGGAGATGCGCTGAACCGTCAGATTGTCGAGCAGCTCGCGTCCAGGGGTGTGAGAGCTCGAGGGCACGCCGAGGGGATCGGAAGAGCCGTGCGCTGTCATCGGCGTCCTCCGCGAGAGGTGGCGGGAGAACTTGTCGACTTCGGTATGGTAGGCGACATCGATTCGATAGACGTCCAGGAACTAAACGCTGGCGCCTGCCTCCCGGTATTGCCCAGCCTGGGGGTGCTGGATGATGGGACATGGGTCAACGTCAATGCCGATAGCGTGGCTTCCAGAGTTGCGGTTGCACTGGGGGCCCAGAAACTGGTAATGCTGTCTCCGGTGGCTGGCGTGATGACCAGCTCAGATGCTGCGGGACCGATCTCGGAGTTGACCGTCTCGCAGGTCGAGGAGCTGCTGGCTGGGAATCAGATCACCGGGGGCATGCGGGCCAAGCTGGAGGATGCGTTGAAAGCGATTGGGGGTGGCGTGTTGCAGACGCATATCATCTCGGGGACCGAACCTCATACCCTGTTGCGCGAGATCTTCACCGAGGAAGGGTGTGGCACACTAATCGTGGAGGACCGCGATGCCTGAAGTCATGAGTGTTGGCGTACTGCTTTCAGAGTTGATCAAGCGTCCCTCCCCCTCGGGGGGGGAGCACGAACTGCTGAGCTATCTCGAGCAGTTTTTCTTGGGCCAGGGTGTCAACGTCAAGCGCGTTGGACGCAACTTGGTGGTCACGCACGGGATGGTTGGACCGACGCTCTGGTTGAACAGCCATCTGGACACGGTCAAGCCGGCTACGGGGTACACCTTCGATCCGTATTGTGGGCATATCACGGCGGACGGGATGGTTCTGGGTCTCGGGGCCAACGACGCCAAGGGCTCGGTGGCGGCGATGACGATGGCTTTTCTGGGCTATCGCGGGAAACATCCAGAAATGCCGGAGGGTCGGCTGCGGCTGGTGCTGACCTGTGATGAGGAGACTGGTGGCGAGGGCCTGGAGTGGGTGCTGGGTGCGATCTCGGAGCCTGACGCGGTGATCATTGGTGAGCCCAACGACCTGCAGATCGCCAATTGCTGCAAGGGGCTCGTCCGAGCCAGTGTCGAGGTTCAGGGACAGGCGGCGCATGCCAGCCGGCCCTGGCAAGGCACCAGCGCGATCCGGCTGGCGATGCCGGCGCTCGAGCGTCTGCTTGGAGAGCACGAGTTCGCTGAGGACCCCGTGTTGGGGCCGGCGACACTCGAAGTGACGATGATCTCCGGTGGTCAGCAGCCAAATGCGGTCCCTGAGAGAGTCCAGCTGGGGATCGATGGGCGTTCGACCCCCGGAGTGGGCAACGAAGCGCTGGTAACTCGCTTGCGCGAGTTGATCGACCCTCTGCCGGGTTGCACCGTCAGCGTACACTCCAGTCGGTTGAAGCCGACGCGCACGCCGAGGGATGGACGGTTGGTGTCGGCCGCCCTCGCGGCACGCGCGCAGGATGGACCGATGGCGTTCCAGGGGGTCTGCGACTTCGTGCATGTCGGTGACCGGGATGCATTGATTTGCGGACCCGGCCAGACCGACCGGAGTCACCAGGCGGACGAGTTCATCAAGGTCGATGAGTTGGAGCGGGCGGTGTTGGTTTACCAGGAGATCGCGCAGCACTACTTTTTTGGCGAGCAAAACC
>CAZANL010000753.1:0-2734 GCA_964486115.1 uncultured Planctomycetota bacterium | reverse complement strand
AGAGAGAACAAGAGATGTCGTGTGCGCACAGTGCCCCCTAAGAGTTGTGCCATCGACAGTAGCAGCGAGTCCTCCGCCGGAGGCCTTACGCTGCCGATTTCTACCTCCGCAGAATTAACATAACGCCTGTTATCGGACCTATACGCCAGACAGCAAGCCTAGCGCAGCCCGAGTTCCGTGCGCACGGCTTCGCGATAGTCCCGAACAGCGTTGCGGGTGAGCAGACGCTCGATGCCCGGACGCACCTCCTCGATAGGCTGCCTGTCACGCTTCTCGAGCACCTGGATGATGTGGAATCCGTACTTGCTCTGGACCAGGGGCGAGACCTCGTTCACCGCAAGGGTGAAGGCAGCGTCACCGAACTCCTTGACCCATCGGTCTCGGCCCGACCACGGCAACTCACCACCACGGCTCTTGCTGCCACGGTCCTCCGAGTGCTGCTTGGCAAGGGCCGCAAAATCGGCGCAGATCGAACGCTGTCGTCGGCCGATAAGGCTGCCCTGAATCAGGTGCTGACTGCCTACCAGGCCATCGGCGGAACGCCGTAGTGGAATTCGGTTCTTCAACGGCGGAGCTACCTCAGCAGAGTTAACATAAGGCCTCTTATCGGACCTATACGCTTGATCTGCTGGACGATCGTCGGCGTGATGAAGACGAGCAGTTCGCGCCGATCCTGGCGCTTGTTGGTCGTCTTGAACAGCCATCCGAGAATCGGAATCTTGCCGAGCCCAGGCACGAACTGGCGGTTGATCGATTCTTCGTAGGAGTAGACACCACCGATGACAGCCGTGTCGCCGTTAGCCACCATGACGGTGGTCTTGGCTTCTTTGATCTGAATCGTCGGCAAGTTGTTGATCGCCGCGCCGAAATCCGGTCGGTTCTTCGTTACCTGGATGTCGAGGAAGATCGTGCCGTCAGCGGTGATCTTCGGCGTCACCTGAAGCAGCAAGACCGCCTCGACGAAACTCACATTCGTTCCGCGCAATGAGGCTGTCTGATAAGGAATCTTTGCGCCGTCGCGGATCGTCGCTGGACGGTTCGTGACCGTGGTGATTGACGGAGCCGAGATGATCTTGCCGGTACCGTTGCTCTCGCCTGCGGTGAGGCGTGCGTCGAGGTTGATCATGTTGGAGATCGAGCCGAGACTGAGGCCGAGTCGAGCATCTGGCAGGCGACCTTGAAGCGGCCGCCGCGGCGCTCAACGAGGCCGAGGCCCTCTCCGTCGAGCTGAGCCTCAGCTCCGACTCCGAGCTCGGCCAGGCTCTCGCCGAGGCCCGCGCAGAGGCCAGCGGGTAGCCCTTATTCCGGGCAACTGCAGTCCGGTATCGGAACCATTTCTACGGCCTCGAAAAAGGTGGTGATGTTGCCCACCGCCGCACTGTTGTCATCCCCCGTCCAGAAACCGATGAGAGCCACCTCAGGATATTGAAGCACATTCTCCATGACCAAATCGACACTGCCCGGCAGAGGGGCTTCTCCATTGTGGTTGGAGTTCCCGTTGAATATCGTGAGACTAAGGAAGGGGAATAGGGGGATGGCTCTCCCGTCTGTACGTCTTAGGGCGGCCGACTCCTGGAGGGCCTGGTGGGTCATATCATCCAGGGTCTCGAAGGGTGGGTCGGTCTCCCCGAAACGGTGGTAGACGACCGGCACGACATAGTCGAGGTCATCATAGAGTCCGAGAGCTCCGGCCGCGGCGTATCCCTCCCTGGCAGCGCTGAATCCGGTGTCCGAGCCCTGTCCATGGGGAGTGACGATTCCGTAGAGCCCAATGGGATTGTTCGGAAGGACTGCCCTGGCCACATCGATTCTCAGCTTGAAGGCGCCGATGATCGCTGCGAAGAGTGTCGGGTCTTCCAGATAGGTGTGGAACCTCCTGGGGTGGACGGGGTGCTCGATATCCAGGATCACGATAATGTCATCGGTGATCTGTTCGTGGTTTGACACGTAGTTGGTGAAGGTGGTGGTGATCTGTTCCTCGGTGAATCCCAGAAAATCATCCAGATCGTAGTTGCTTCCAGACTTGACGGCGGAGCCATGCACGCTGACAGATCCAACCATCAGACCTGTATCCGTCAGGTCGAGACTGGAGAAGGTGCTCTGCTCGACTAGGTGCACCTCGCAGGTGGACGGCAGGGGGATGTGGTCTGTCTCGCCGTCGCAATTCAGGTCGCTCTCGTCTCGGCAGGTTTCCTTCGCTCCTGGATATGCAAGGGGATCGTTATCGTCGCAGTCGGTCGCATTCTCAACCCAGCCATCGGCTGCCTCGCAAGATTCGATGGAGGACTGGAGATTTCCGTATCCATCGCCATCTTCATCGGCATGGAAGGAGGTGAGTAGCCCCTCGTCGATCGAGCCATCGCAGTCGTTGTCAATTTCGTCGCAGATCTCCTCGGCATCCGGGTTGATCTGAGGATCTAAATCATCGCAGTCCGCCTCGGCATCGAATCCGTCGCTGTCCTCGTCGGTATCGAATCCGTCGCTGTCCTCGTCGGTATCGAATCCGTCGCTGTCCTCGTCGTCGCCGGGAGTTTCGGGCCCACAGGCTGGAAGAACCAGCAGCAAACACAAGAGAAACCAAAGATACTTCATCTAACCTCCCGAGTGCGTATAGGTCCGATAAGAGGAGTTATGTTAACTCACCGGGTCTAGGGGATACTCACCAGTTTCTGCCAATCCGCGTATAGGTCCGATCGTGCTTATCCGGCTGACTCAGGTTGCAGTTTGTCGGCGC
>CAZANL010000752.1:0-2735 GCA_964486115.1 uncultured Planctomycetota bacterium | reverse complement strand
GTACCCAGAGTCCGTGTGAATCGACTGATCGTCGACTTCTTGAGGATGTCGCCGAACAACGGAACGCGCAGCTTCAGAGAGTCCAGCATGTACTTACCAGACGGGCTGGCGGCAATGAACTTGTAGATCACGATCAAGACGAACGGAACTCCCGGTAGGAGAAACCAGAAATTCCTCAACGTATTGGACAAGGTGATCAGGATAACCGTCGGAAAAGGCAGATTCGCGCCGATGTCCTTGAAGATATCCTCGAAGGCCGGCACCACGAACAGCATGATACCGATCAGGATGCCAGCCGAGACCAGGATCACTACCGCCGGATAGACCGCAGCGCCGATTACCTGGCGCTTCAGCTTTTGGCTCTTTTCCATGAACTCGGCCAGGCGGCGAAGGATCGTGTCCAGCACACCACCCGCCTCCCCGGCACGCACCATGTTGGTGTACAGCTTGTCGAACACCGCGGGGTGCTTGCCCAAGGCCTCCGAGAACGTGCTTCCTCCCTCGACATCGTCGGCCACAATGCCCAAGGTGTTCTTCAGCACGCCCGGCTTCATCTGCCCCTCGAGGATCTTGAGGCTTCGCACAATCGGTAGCCCCGCATCCTGCAGCGTCGACAACTGGCTGGTAAACGTGGTCAGCATCTTCGCACTGACGCCGGAGCCGAAAAGGACACCTGAACGCTTTCTGGGGCCCGCAACGGCAGCCGCTGGGGCCGCTCCCCCCTTCTCCTTGATGTTGCTGGGGAAATAGCCCATCTCGTGAATCTGGTTGACAGCCTCCTGCTTGGTCGGGGCCTCGATCTCGTCCTTGATCTTCTTGCCCTTGCTGTCAACTGCCTCGTACACGTATACCGGCATGTGGACCATCCTCCGTCGTTAGTTGCAGCCGATCTCGTTTATGCCTGAAAGCTACGCGGTCATCAGGGTTTCCCTGACCACCTCTTCAATCGTCGTCACTTCGCGTAGTGTCCTCATCCCCTCTTCGCGAGCCTGGGTGCGAATCCGCTGTGTCGAGGCTTCTTCGAGAACCAGCTCCTTGATGCTGTCGGTACACGTCATGATCTCAAAGATGGCGCACCGACCTCTGTACCCCGTGTTGTTGCATTTGTTACATCCGCGACCGTAGGCGAATGTCTTGCCGCTGACCGCCTCAAGCTCGAGGCCAACCTCCATCACCTCTTCATGTGTTGGCTCGTAATGCTCCTTGCAGTGGGTGCAGATACGGCGAACCAATCGTTGGGCAATGGCCGCTTCGAGCGTCGCCGCCAACAGAAATGGCTCGACCCCGATGTCGAGTACACGAGCAATCACCGAGGCAGCGTCGTTGGTGTGCAGCGTACTGAACACCAGGTGTCCGGTCAAGGATGCCTCCACGGCAATCTGAGCCGTTTCGTGGTCACGGATCTCACCCACGAGAATCTTGTCGGGGTCCTGCCGCAGGATCGAACGCAGGGCCGACGAATACGTGGTGCCCACATCTTCGTTGATCTGGCACTGCATGATGCCGGCCAGGTCGTATTCCACCGGGTCCTCGGTGGTGATGATCTTGATCTCGATCGAGTTGGCTTCGTTGAGGCAACTGTAGAGCGTGGTGGTCTTGCCCGACCCCGTGGGTCCGGTGACCAGCATGATACCATTAGGTTTCTCGATGAATCCCCGCACCTGCTCCATCTCGGCCTCGCGCAGGCCGATCGACTCCATGTCCAGGTTAACCACCGAACGGTCGAGGATACGCATCACACACGACTCACCGAACATCGTCGGCAAGGTCGAAACACGAAGATCGATCGGCTTACCGCCGATCGACAACTCGATCCGGCCATCCTGAGGAAGGCGGGTTTCGGCGATATCGAGGTTAGCCATCACCTTGACCCGGGAGATCAGTGCCAGTGCGAGGTGCGGTGGCGGCGGCATCATCTCGAGCAGCACCCCGTCAACCCGGTATCGGATCTTGAAGTCGCTCTCGAACGGCTCGAGATGGATGTCTGCGGATTGGTCCTTGATCGCCTGGAGGAGAATCAGATTGAGCAGCTTGACCACCGGAGCGGCCTGCGACATCGCTTCCAGGTTTTCCAGATCCACCTTGCCCGCGCTGCCCTCGACGAGCTCGAGCATTTCCTCGTTCCGGTCCAGTCCGGCAATGATGTCATCGACCGACTCGGTTTGGCCGGCGTAATACTTGTCGATCGCTCTGGTGATCTGGTCTTCGTTCGAAACCGCGCCCTCGACCTCGCAGTTGAGCATGAAGCGCAGATCGTCGAGGATGTTGACGTTGAGCGGATCGGCCATCGCGACGGTCAATATCCCGTCCTCGATTCCAACTGGCACGATGCGGTAGATGTTGGCGATCGAAGCGGAGACCTTGGCAACCACCTCGCTGGGGATCTCGTGGTCATCCAGATTGACCACGTCCATCCCGGCCTGCGCCCCGAGCGCAAACAGCATCTCGTCTTCCGAGACAAAGCCCAGATCGACCAGAATCTGGCCGAGCGCGCCGCCCCGTTCCTTCTGGACCAGAAGGCCTTCCTGGATCTGGCCCTCACTGACCAGCTCCATCTCTTTGAGCAGCTGTCCGAGTGCTTTTCGTGTGCCTTGTGCCATCGCGTTCTATTCTTGAGTTATTTCTTCGAGAACATGCCCTTGCGACCCGACGCCGCGGCGGCTGCCGCATTCTGCGCGTCGGTGTACTCCTTGACCTTCTCCTGCATATCACCCGGCTCTGCCGCCTTCATCATC
>CAZANL010000751.1:0-2738 GCA_964486115.1 uncultured Planctomycetota bacterium | reverse complement strand
CTGCTGCCGCCGCTCTTCAGCGGCTGGGAATCCCGTCTGCGATCGGTGATCTCGAGACGATGAAGGGTGGCCTGGCCACCCAGGAGCATCCACGATTGGCGCGCCACATCGCGGCAATTCGTCGGGGGAATGATCCGGACGCGGAATTGATCGAACTACGCAAATCAGTGGAAGAACTACGGGAAAAGCAACGACTGATGGAGAGTCGATTACAGGCACTCGAGCCTTGAAAATGCTTGTTCGACGTCTCAGGCGTGTTATAAGGGTTCACTTGCCTCGGCGGGCCTGTTGCATTCTCCCTCTCTGCACGTTGTTCACGGAAGGATGGAACAGATGTATTGCACACGCCTGATTTGGTTGCTCCTGAGTTTGGCCCTGATCCCCGCCAGCGCCCACGCGCGTAGCTGGAAGGAGATCCAGCGGGAGTTCGCCCGGAAGTACGCCTCCACCGATTGGAACCAGAAGGTAGCCGCAGTCCGCCTGCTGGCGGAGGGCAACAACAAGGCCGCCTGCAAGGTGCTCGCCGCCATCCTCAAGAACAGTGACCGAGAGGTGACCAGCACGGTCAAGGAGGTGGCCAAGACCAACAAGAAACTCAAGCCCTATGCCGGGCGCAACCGGTTCACCACCGACGAGCTGAACGAGAAAAAACGGCTCGAGAAGGTGCTCGGCGAGCAGAACGAGAAGTGGAAGGGCTGGGACAAGGTGGGGGATGCGGCGCTCGATACCCTGGCGCGGATGAACAGCGCGGAGGCCAAGCAGTGGCTGCTGACGACCGGGTTGAAGCAGGGTCCGTGGCGGCAGCGGGCCGCGGTGGCCAAGGCTCTGGGCGGGATCGGTGGCGAGGACGTCATCGGGCCACTGATGGACGGAGTCAAGACGTCCGACCCCCGGGTCAGCACGGCCTGCATCGACGCGCTGGGCAAGCTCAAGGTCAAGAAGGCGGCCGAGATCATCGCCAAGAAGCTGAAGCACAAGCGCTGGCAAGTTCGTTCGGCCGCGGCGGGCGCACTGGCCAACATGGGCGCGACCGAGAAGATCCCCGGTCTGATCGATCAGCTGGCCAAGGAGAGTGGTCGCCTGGTGGACGACATCAACAAGGCGCTGGTCAAGCTGACGGGGGTCGACAAGGACGGCAACGTGGTCCAGTGGCGAGCCTGGTACGCACAGAACAAGGCCAAGCTGGCCGACGGCCCGCCCAGGGTGGTCAAGCGGCTGGTCCGCAGGGGCGAGTCACCCGAGGGAGGGCGTACCACCAGCTTTTATGGCATCACGACCAAGTCGAAGGCGATCGTCTTCGTCATCGATCGGTCGGGTTCGATGGAGACTCCCGCCGGAGGCAAGGAGCAGAAGCAGAATGTGGTGCTCTCGGGAAAGCACAGCAACGCGCTGCAGAGCGTCAAGGGGGGGCGCAAGATTGACGTCGCCAAGCGAGAGTTGATCAAGGCGATCGTCGGCCTCGACAAACGGGCTCGCTTCACCATCATCTGGTACAACGAGGCGGTGATGCCGTGGAAGTCGAAGATGATGCACGCCACCGACCAGATCAAGGATCAGGCAATCAAGGAGATCAAGAAACTGGAGCCCAAGGGAGCCACCAATATCTTCGATTCGGTGGAGCGCGCCTTTGGCCTGGCCGGTCTGGGAATGGTGGGCAAGGATTACATGAGCGGTGCGGACACGGTCTTTCTGCTGTCGGACGGGTCGCCCAACCAGGGGCGGATCACCGCGCCGGACGAGATCGTCAAGGCGGTGGCCAAGATGAATGCGACGCGCAAGATAACGATTCACACGATCGGAATCGGCACCGGCCACAACTCCAACTTCATGCGCCAACTGGCCGAGCAGAACGGTGGTGAGTACGTCTCGCGCAAATAGCAGTTGTGACGTAACCCTGTGGCGCCGGCCAGCTGGCCGGCGCTCCGGCACCGTCTACTCAGGCGGTTTGAGTCGCAGCGATGCGGAGTTGATGCAGTAGCGCAGGCCAGTTGGCTGCGGTCCGTCGCTGAACACATGCCCCAGGTGGGCGCCGCATTTGCCGCAGACCACCTCGGTGCGGCTGACGAACAGACCTCGGTCGGCATTGGTCTGCACGCTCTGCTCCGAGCTGGGCTTCCAAAAACTGGGCCACCCGGTGCCTGATTTGTATTTGGTCTCGGCCTCGAACAGGGGATTGCTGCAGCAGACACACAGATATGTCCCGGCTTGGGTCGAGTCCCAGTATTCGCCGGTGAACGCCTGTTCGGTGCCTTTTTGCCAGCAGATGCGGTACTGTTCGGGAGAGAGTTTTTCCTTCCATTCCGCCTTGGATTTCTGCGCTGCGGGTTCTTGCGTAGAGGGCGTCTGGGATGGCGCCGGGCTCGTTACCGCCGGACGTCGTCCGCTCAGGCTGATCAGCAACACAGCGATGAGGGCCAGCGCGATCAAGGCAATCCAGTAATTTTGCATGGTGTACCGCTATCATAATGAAAGATGAGCATTCTCACCATGACTTACGGAGCGGATCCCCAGGTGTTTCGCGGTGCCTGGCATTTTCCCTGGGAAGCTGTCCTCGATTTTATAGACGGGTGGATATGGAACGCGATGAACTGATGGCACAGCTCAGGTACCCCCTGTACCAGCTGCATTACCTGGACTCTCTGGAAGGCTTCGAGTTCTGCCCGGATGAAGCGAAGCATGTGGTCGAGCATTACGGGCCTGCGCATGTGAACATGATGGTCCAGGCCCTCGACTGGGCC
>CAZANL010000750.1:0-2743 GCA_964486115.1 uncultured Planctomycetota bacterium | reverse complement strand
CGGCATCCCCGTTGAAGATGTCAATGTAAGGCATGGCAGCCTGTCCGGTTCATCATCAAGTCGGCTCTTCCCATCGGGTTTATGTTGCTCACCATGCAGGGCGTTTCCACCACCGTAAAGCAGTTCCTGATCCTGAAAGGTCACGTGGCGGAGGGTGAGGCCGATGTACGTTGAGGAAGTCCTCTCCTTGTTGATGTTCCTGGCTCTGGCGCTGTTGCTGTTCTCCGGGTATCCCGTGGCCTTTGTACTGCCGGGCGTGGCTCTGGGCTTCGGCACGCTGGGGATGATGCTGGGCACCTTCTCCGCGATCGAGTTCTACAACATCATCCTCAGAGCCTGGGGTGGCGCGGCCTCCAATCTTCTGCTGGTGGCGGTTCCCATGTTCATCTACATGGGGATAATGCTCGAGAGATCGGGGGTGGCCGAGGATCTGCTGAGTACGATGCAGGTCCTGCTCGGCCGCATTCGCGGCGGCCTGGCCATGGCCGTAACAGTCATGGGCACGATACTGGCCGCCTCCACCGGCATCATCGGCGCCTCCGTCGTCATGATGGGAATCCTGGCCCTGTCGCCTATGCTCAAGCGGGGTTACCAGATCGAACTGTCCGTGGGCACCATCGCCGCTTCGGCAACCCTGGGCATCCTGATCCCGCCCAGCATCATGCTCGTCATCATGGGCGACCTGTTGTCGATCTCGGTGGGCGATCTGTTCCTGGGCGCGGTTTTCCCCGGTCTTATCCTGTCCGGGCTATACATCCTCTACATCGGTATTCTCTCGTACGTCCGGCCCAGCCTGGCGCCGTTGATGCCTAGGGAAGAGCTGCAGATTCCCCTGGCGACGTTGGCCGGCCGGGTGCTGCGAACCTTGCTGCCGCCGCTGTTTTTGATCGTGATCGTACTGGGATCGATCTTCGTCGGCTGGGCCACGCCCACCGAGGCGGCCGGCGTCGGCGCCTTCGGATCGGTGCTGCTGGCGTGGTTCAACCGTCGCTTGAACAGGGAGACGGTCACGGACGTTACTCAGCGCACCGCCAAGATCACCGCCATGGTGTTCATGATCGTGGTGGGTGCCACGGCCTTCAGCTACGTATTCCGATCGCTGGGTGGCGAGGAGGTGATCGAGGCCTCGTTGCTCGGTCTTCCCTTTGGCTCCTGGGGCATCCTGTTCGTGCTGATGGGCGTGGTGTTCCTGCTGGGATTCTTCTTTGACTGGATCGAGATTACGCTGATCGTGCTTCCGGTGTTCGGCCCCATCGTCGGCAAGCTCGATTTCGGACCGATGTTCGCCACCGTGGGTGACCAGACCCTGTGGTTCGCCATGCTCGTTGCCATCAACCTCCAGACCTCGTTCCTCACTCCACCCTTCGGGTTCGCCCTGTTTTATCTGAAGGGGGTGGCCCCGTCGAACGTGCAGCTGGGCCATCTCTACCGCGGCATCATACCCTTCGTAATCCTGCAGCTGATCGGGCTGGCTATCGTCTTGCTCTTCCCGGAGCTGGTTACCTGGCTCCCGAAGATGGCGCTCGGCAACTGACCGGCCACGGGAAAGGCTCTCGGCGATGGTCAGTTTGTCCTCGACAAAACGGGGATCTGGCGGTGGTCGAGGGGCGCCTGTGACATGTACTGTGGGAACAGATGGATGTGGGGCGAATCCTGGTCCACTTGGTCGCGGTCGCCCGCTCGAGGGGCCGCAGCCACGCTCCAGCTCGACCCCCACCTCAAACAGCGTTCGAGTTCACCGCCTGAGCCTTCACCCGAAAGTCGATGCCGGATCGAGCCGTTGAGCCCCGCGGGCTCTACGGCCCACCATGCGAGTTCAAGTTGAGCGCACTTCCGAAGCGCTGCACGAAGGCCAGTCGAATCCCACAAAACACCCTTCTCGCCGAGCCATGAGCAGCCTGATCAAACACATCACCAGCAATACGCTCTTGTCCTTCCTTTTTCTAGGCTGGCTATGTTACTTCCAGCTGCTCTCCCTGGAGAATTTCGTCTGGGATGACAACGTGATCTTTCTGCTGAAATCCGGATGGGGCAGCGGATCCGTTGCCGAGGGGTTCGTGACGGACAGGCCTCTGCTTGGCAGACTGTTCGACTCGGTTCTTTCGATGTTCGGCCTTCAAATCGCCCTGTGGCAGTCGATCGGGATACTCGCCCGCGTTCTTACCGGATACTTTCTGTTCCTCCTGGGCAAAGAGCTATCGGGCTCCGCACTCTTCGGCAGAATCTCCGGCGCCCTGTTTATCGTCACGCCTCTCCTGACGATCCAGAGCACAGCTGTCGTCGCCGCGACGGAATTCTTTCTCCTTTCACTTCACATACTCTCAGTCTACCTGCTTGCGGTGGGCTGCCGAAGGCGCTCGTACTCGCTGTTCCTGATTTCGTTTCTGTTGATGCTCATCCATATGAACCTCGTCGAGTATTACTGGGCGTCAGAGTTGTGCAAGCTGTTTCTGCTGGCAGTGTGGCTCCTCAAAGGATCCATCTCCAGAAATCTCGCCTTTCTCGGAACCGCGCTGACAGTGTTCAACTTCGTTGCCACGCTTGCCGTAAGACTTGCGTTCTTCCCCAGCCGCAGGGAGGGTACCAATATTCTCCATGCGATCGAGCGCTTCAGCCCCTTCGAATTCTGCTACCGAGTGCTGAACGACTTCGTGCAAATACTCATTCTGCATCCCATCAACGCCTTCAACAGCTTGCTCGAATATGGATTCTCTCTGGGAACGTCTCTTCTGATACTGGCTCT
>CAZANL010000749.1:0-2745 GCA_964486115.1 uncultured Planctomycetota bacterium | reverse complement strand
TCCGACACGCTGCTGGTCATCGGAAAAGCACAGGATCTGACAAGCGACGCCGTACGGGCGGTGCTCCCGGACCAGGGCCTGGGGGTCTGGAACGACATGGTCGCGTCGCTGAAACCCAGCGACCGGGGCGCAGCCACCGTCACCTGGCTCGACAGCGACCCGGCCACCCGGCTGATCGCCGCCGCCCTGCCAGAGGATTGCTCACATCACAATGCACCGGCCAAACCACACGCGATCACCGACCTGGTGAGCAAGAACATCCCAGCCAAGGGCGATCTGGGCGTGCTGCTGGTGCTGGCCGAACCAGCCCACCAGCTCGCCGCCAGCTGCGCCATCTCACCTCTGTTCCCGGTCTACAGCCGCAAGTCGTCCGCCACGGAGGAACAACGCGCGGTGAGAATCGCGGCGATGACCCTCGACGGCCCGCTGCCCCCGGTCGAGCGAGTCGTGCATGCCACCGAGGGCATCCGGCTCTGCGGTCGCCTGGTCGACATGCCGACAAACGAACTACATACGGACGCCTTCGTCGCGGAGGCACGGGCCGTGGCCGCGGAGGTCGGCGCTGGGACGACCGTGATCCAGGGCGAGGCGCTGGCCGAAGCCGGCTTCGGCGGACTCTGGGGCGTCGGCATGGCGGCCAACCACCCGCCCGCACTGGTGGTGTTGAGCCACGAACCGAAGGGCGCGTCGCGAACCGTCAGCTGGATCGGCAAGGGAATCGTCTACGACACCGGCGGTCTGAGCATCAAGAGCAACATGGCCGGGATGAAGCGGGACATGGCCGGGGCCGGAGCGGTGCTCGGAGCATTCCTGGCCGCGGTCAAGAGCGGCTTCTCCGACAATCTACACGCGATCCTCTGCCTGGCCGAGAATGCGGTCGGGCCCAGTTCGATCCGTCCAGACGACATCCTCTCGATGTACTCGAGCAAAACCGTTGAGGTCAAGAACACCGACGCCGAGGGCCGGCTGGTGCTCGCCGACGGCGTGGCGTATGCCAACCAGGACCTCAAGTCGGACGTGATAGTCGACCTGGCAACCCTCACCGGTTCGCAGCGCACCGCCACCGGCACGCGTCACGCCGCCATCATCTGCAACGACTCCGAGCTCGAAGAGCTGACGATTCAGGCCGGCCGATCCAGTGGGAATCTGGTCCACCCGCTGCCTTATTGCCCCGAGTTTTTCCGCAAGGAATACCGCAGCAAGCTGGCCGACATGCAGAACGTGCCCAAGAATCGGGGTAACGCTCCGACCTGCACCGGCGCGCAGTTCGTCGGCGAACACTTGATCGATTTCACCGGGCAGTGGCTGCACGTCGACCTCGCCGCACCCAGCTGGTCGGGTGAGCGCGGCACCGGCTTCGGCGTGGCGCTGCTGCTCGAGTTGTTCTGCAAAGATCGGGACTAGCCTGCGATAGTCGACCCGTCCGCGGCTGGTCGCCGTAGCCTCCCGGACAGGCTCGCGGTAAACTTGGCGCCTCACCCACAATCCACAGGGAGTCGCACCATGCACCATCGCCTCGCCATTCTGCTGCTGATCCTCCTGCCGGCCACTGCCTCTGCTCAGAGCCAGCCCATCGGCAACCGCTTCGAGCAGAAGGACAAGTTCCGACAGCTCGAAGAGCTCCTGCCGACCCCGACGGAAGCCCGTCTGGCATCTGGCGCTCCAGGCCCAGCCTACTGGCAGCAAAAGGTGGACTACGAGATCGATGTCAGACTGGACGACGAGGACCAGCGGATCGTCGGCTTCGAGAAGATCACCTACCACAACCGCTCGCCACACTCCCTGCGCTATCTGTGGGTCCACCTGGACGGCAACATCTTCGCCCCCGACTCGGACGCTGCGAAGACGGCATCGCCGCCCGAGTTCAAGAACATGGCGCCCAAACAAATGCTGGGGATCTTGACCCGGCTGCGATTCGACGGGGCATTCAAGATCACCACGGTGCGAGACGCCAACCGCAAACCACTGCCCCACACGATCGCCAAGACGATGATGCGGATCGACCTTCCCCGGCCGCTCGAGGCCAGGCAGTCGATCCAGTTCTCCATCAACTGGCACTACCAGATCAACAACTCGAAGCTGGTCGGCGGCCGAACCGGCTGCGAGTGGTTCCGCGACGGCAACTGGATTTACGAGATGGCGCAGTGGTTTCCGCGAATGGTGGCCTACACCGACGTGCGAGGCTGGCACAACACCCAGTACCTCGGCCGCGGAGAGTTCACTCTGGAGTACGGCGACTACACCGTGCGCATCACGGCGCCAGAAGACCATCGGGTGACCGCCACCGGAGTTTTACAGAATCCCGACAAGGTCCTGACCGCGACCCAACTCGAGCGCCTGAAAAAAGCGCGCAACGCCAAGAAACCCCAGTTCATCGTCACGCCGGCCGAAGCCTTGGCCAACGAGAAACACAAGCCGAGCGGCGAAAAAACCTGGGTATTCAAAGCTCGGCAGGTGCGCGACTTCGCCTGGGCTTCGTCGCGCAAGTTCATCTGGGATGCGCAGGGGGTGAAGATCGGTCGCCGCACGGTGATGGCGATGTCTCTGTACCCCAAGGAAGCCGAGCCGCTCTGGTCGAAGTACTCGACCCACGCGATCATCCACGCGCTGCAGGTCTACTCCCGGTACACCGCCGACCACCCCTATCCGGTAGCAATCTCGGTCAACGGACCGGTCGGCGGAATGGAATACCCGATGATCTGCTTCAACGGGCCACGCCCACAGAAGGATGGGACCTACCCGCCC
>CAZANL010000748.1:550-2746 GCA_964486115.1 uncultured Planctomycetota bacterium | reverse complement strand
TGCCGCGGTCAGCAGGGCGGTTTCGATCGCTTCGAAGATGATCTCCTTGTCGATGTCCTTTTCCCGGTGGAGAAACTCCACCAGCTTCAAAATCTCTGCTGGCTTCATCTTGTGTGTCTTCCCGGTGTGACTCTGGGGGCGCGTAAGGCTGTTCGGCCAGGGCAATAAAAAAAGTGGGACAAACCCACTTCGAGAGAAACGCGACCCCAGTTGTCTTCTTGGGGCCTCACTTAAAGATGGGCACCCCTTGCCTGTCAAGTGATATTCTGCCGAAGCCAATCGAAATCAGCCCCTCAGAGGGGGCCGCTGCGCCCCCCCCTCCGGGTGCCGTTGACACTCCGATGGCACCGTGCTAACATTCCGGCCGATGCCTTTTGATGAACGGGCGAAACGACTTAAGGTCAAGGTTCCGGTCCAGCTTACGGACGAGACCGGCAAGGTCTACACCGGAATGACCAACGATGTCAGCGTGTCCGGATTCTCGGCCTTCCTCCGCTGTAAGGAGGAGTTCGTGATCAATGAGCTGGTCAATAATGCCTTCGTGCTGCTCAACTTCCCGAAACTGGAGCAGTTGTTCTTCGACAAGGAGTTCCAGACGGTCTTCAACCTGGACGCCGGGGTCACGCCACAGAGGACGGAAGTGGTCAGGGTCGAGAACAGCTGGCTGCGCGGTTTCGAAGTGTTCATCGCGGCGAGATTTCCCCGAATGGACGACGAAAGTCGCCTCAAGCTAGAGTCTTATATCGACGACCACGTCGAGGACCTGGGCCGAGAAGCGACGGTCGAAGCAGACGAGGAGGTCATTCGCAGCCTGGATGTCAGCCGCGGGGACACGATTGTCATGCAGTTTCCCGGTCGCCACTTGTACGTCCCCATCGTCCGAGACATTTGTGACCAGCTCGCACGAGAGATAGGTTTCTCCGATATCGACTGTTACAAGATCAAGGTGGCTGCGGACGAGGTGTTCAGCAATGCGTTCAAGCATGGCTCTCCGAAACACGGTGACAACCTGATCACGGTCAAGGTCACCTTGGATCGGAAGGGCATCTTTATTCGGGTGCGTGATGAGGGGGGGATCCCTTTCAATTACAAGCGCTATCGGGATTTCGACCGCAAGTTTCCCGACTCGAGCCGGACGGGTTTGCATCTGGTAGATAAATTCATGGACGGATGGGTCGTAAACACGAAGAAAGGCGAGTACACAGAAGTGTCCTTCTTCAAGAACAGAGAGGCCACCCAATGAGCTTCAGGCTTCTTTTCAATGTGCGTGAAACAACTTCGCCACCGGCATTGGTCATCGAGTTGGTGGGTACGATAGACTCCTCCAAATGCCTCGAGCGACTTCACGAGATCGTCAACAAGAGTACGCTCCCCGACATTCTCATTGTGTTCAGCGGGGTGGATTACATCAACAGCGCCGGTTTTGCCGAGGTGGTGGTCCTCAACGAGCGAGCGACACTGGGCCACAAGCGATTGGTGTTGGTTGACCTGAACATCAAGGTCCGTTCAGTTTTCGAGCACCTCGGAGGGCTGCAGATCCTCGATGTCCACACGACAGAGGAGGGGGCGCTCAGGAAGATCGCGGAGAGCGCCAGCGCCTGAATGTTCCTTCAGGCCTTTGCCCCGCCCTCTCGCTTGTCCGTGGGCGCTTCTGTTCCGGTTTTGTTCGGTGACGCTCCGTAGATCAGTTCCCGCAGCAAGAACAGCGTCACTCCGATGCAGATGAAGGCGTCTGCGGCATTGAACGTGGGCCACCGGTAGTTTCCCAGCCACACCACGATGAAGTCACGCACTTGCTCGTGAACCAGTCGGTCGTGGAGATTGCCCAGAGCGCCCGCGACGATCAGGCCGATCAGGATCTGGAAGAAGATGGTGGGGTTGTTCTCCTGTATCAGCATGTACAGCATGAAGCCGATCGCGAGCAGTGAAGCGAGGCTCAGCAGATCGACCTGCCCCTGGAGAATGCCCCAGACAGCGCCCTTGTTGTAAGCGAGCTGAAACGAGAGCCAGTCCGTGCCGAGCAGCCACTCCTGCTGGATGAAGGTGTAGTTGTCAAATGCCCAGGTTTTACTCCACAGGTCGAGGAGCAGGCCCAGGATGACCGTGATCAGGAAGGGCACCTTGCATCGCTTCATTTATCTTCTTGCACCATAAGTTATTGCGTCAAACGAGGGGGCGCATTATACTGATGCTCCT
>CAZANL010000748.1:0-540 GCA_964486115.1 uncultured Planctomycetota bacterium | reverse complement strand
GGGGCGAACGCTGGCCGAGTTGATGCGCCAAGCGCCGGAAGAACTCGTTGGCGACTCGCAGGCATCTCGCTTTCCCTTGTTGTTCAAGTTTCTGGATTGCCGGGAGGTGTTGTCCCTGCAGGTTCACCCGGACGATTCGGCGGCCGCTCCCTTCGGAGACCTCGGAAAGGAGGAGGCTTGGGTTGTCCTCGAGACGGATCCGGGGGCTCACATCTATATCGGGTTCGAGTCTGAAACGAGCCCGGAAGCGGTGCGGGAGGCGATCGCCGCCAACCGGCTCGATGCTCTGCTGCGCCGTGTCGAGGTCGAGCCGGGTGACGTGTTTCACCTGCTGCCTGGAACGGTGCATGCCATCGGCTCTGGGTTGATGCTGGCTGAGATCCAGCAGTCGAGCAACCTGACGTACCGCCTCTACGACTGGGGTCGGGTGGGGTTGGACGGCAAGCCCCGAGAGTTGCATCTCGAACAGGGGCTGGAGGTGATGCGTTTCGGACCGTGGGAGCCGACTCCTCTGCCCAGTGGAGGTGGGGTGGGACCCTG
>CAZANL010000747.1:0-2747 GCA_964486115.1 uncultured Planctomycetota bacterium | reverse complement strand
CCGTGACCCCACTTTTCCCGTTGACCAACGATGCCGCCAGAAATGTCCTGGGGGGCCTCCAGCACCGGGAAAGTGACGTGCGTTTGGACCCATCACTTCTTGGCGGCCGCGAAGACGGCTCACATGCCGCTGTCTCCCGTGCTGCTCTTCATATCGGATCCGACTCCGAGAGCGGGCCCTTCATGTCCGACCCGGCAGGTTCTTTACTTTCCCCTGAGCAAGCTTGACCGCCCCGCGGCGGAAGGAGCCGCCTTGCCCGCTGCGCCAGCCTCGATCGGTTTGATCACCTAACTGCCGGATACCGTTAGCAGGCCTCCTCGCAGAACCGCTCAGCGGCGGCGCACTGCAGGCACGATGCACGGTGGAGCCGCGCCGCCCACAGGCCTACCTGAGGCGCAGCTCTCTCACAGAAAACAACACAGGCCGCCTCGAGGAGACGGTCGGCAACGGTCTAATAGTCCTGCCAGTCGCTGAACAGCTTGGCCAGCAACCGGCTGTACTGGTTCTCGTAGAGAAACACCTGGATCGGAGAGCTGGCATTGCGTACACGACCGATGTACGGCGGACGGAAACCAAACCAGCCCAGGACCATCGTGCCAGCGCTGAGCCGCTTATGCGTGCGCCGGCAGCGGATTCGCACTCCTGGAGTCAGCGCTTGGGGGTAAAAGTTGTGATACCGCTCTCCCACTCTGCCGAGCACCCGCAAGCTGCTGGGAGACACGGTGACCTGCTTCCCCCTGCGGGAAACCGAGAAGTCGATCTTGAATGGCGCTCCCCAAGCCAGGTAGGTCGTCTGGCCTTCGGTGACCTGCAGGGGTGTGCTGGCGGAAACCCGGACCCAGCTCTTGCCCTTCCAGACCGCGCCCCAGGTGAATGTATAGATGCCGACTGGCACGATCGTGGCGCGGGCCGCGTCGAAGCTCAGCGAGCCGCTCTTGACCACCGCGGCGCCCAGCCGCCCCCTCGCCCGAAACTGACGGCCAAGATCTAGCGTGCCGCTCTTGCCGGTGTAGGGCCGCAAATAGACGTAGGTCCCCGGTCGGTTGGTCTTGAACTGATACAGCTTGCCCCTGATCGAGACCACCTGACTCAGAAAGGAGGCATAACGGTTGCGACCCACCACCATCGCATCGGCGCCGTAACCGTCGTAATAGCCGTCGTGATTGTCGTCGATCAGAAAGATCGGCGTGTTCTTGAACATGGCGTAACGGTAGCAGTGACGGCGATAGCTCCAGCGGGCTCCGACATGGGTCAGGTAGATCGAATAGGGCTGCCGCGTCCCGTCTGCATACTTGAGCAGCAACTGAATCGTGTCGTGGTGCCCGCTGGCCGACTTGTCCGGCCGCCCGTTACCGGTCGTGTCGACACCCAGCTTGGACACACCGGGTGAGGTGGAGAAGGTGATGTCGGAGGGCAGACTGAGCGAGCGGCCGACGGGGGCCATCCGCTCGGTCGGTGTGCGAAAGGGGAAGTCACCCGCGACCTGGTACCGAGTCCGGATGCGCTTCCACGGCACACCTCCGGTCGTCTTCACGTTTCCTGTGGCTTGCGCAGCGGCACTGGCCGATATCGCCAGCGCGAGCAGCAGCGCGGGCGTTGCGCTGAGCAGGGTTCCAATGCGAGATGCGACGGCTGAAACGCAGCCCCGGCCTGTCCCGGCCCGGACTTTCACCCTGTCCGACGTGGTGAGAGATCTGCGCGTCTCCCGGGGCAGGGAGTGCTTCTCGTAGGACTTCTCGGTGGACATGTTGCCTACTCCTTTCGCTACAGGAGATTCCTGACTTTACCGCCAGGGTTGACGACTGAGTTAGACCCCACCGCTTCAGCCGAACTACCGCACTGCCCTCTCGCTCCTGTAAGAAATCTTGCGCTTTTCCAGGGGCCGACCAGGGGGCGGGAGCGGGGCTCGGCGACGAGCCGGACGCTGCCGGGCTTGAGCCGCCGCGTCAATAAATCCCCGGTATGACCTGGACACTCTTGTCGGTACGGTGAGCTGGTAGCGATCCGTCCCGCCCTAGCGTCCAGCATCAGGTTGCAGGCCCCTGCCGGGGGCTGCCAACCCTGCTATACTCACCCGGCCTCTATCCTTCGACGTTTCCCGAACGTCTGCCGGAGTTCACCGAGCGTGCCGCCCAGAGCGGCACGAGATCTCCTCCGCCACGCGGCGTGGCGGAGATTACTTGATCCTGGACCGGGCCTGCCGGATGTACTGGATGAGCTTGTCTTCCCACGCTGTCCCGCGCAGGAGCGAAAGCGCCCGCTGCCAGTCCGCAACGGCCAGACGATACCGCCCCTGACGGTAGAGCAGGAACCCCCGGTAGTTGAAGGCCTGGGCGTGACGGGGATCGATGCGGATGGCATGGCCGTAATCGGCAATCGCCTGGGCGGGCTGCTTGAGAGACTGGTACAGGTTCCCCCGGTTGAAGTAGGCCCGGGCGTGGCGGGGGTCGATGCGAATGACCTTGGCGTAGTCGGCCAGCGCCTTGTCATACCGCTTCATCAATCGGTGTAGGTTCCCCCGGTTGTTGTAGCCCTCGGCGTCGCGAGGAGCGAGGCGGATGGCCTGGTCGAAGTCGGCCAGCGCCTGGTCATACCGCTTCATTGCCTGATGCAGGGTCCCCCGGTTGAAGTGGGCCTTGGCCAGCTGTGGGTCGATGCGGATCGCTTGGGAGAAGTCGGCCAGCGCCTTGGCGTGCTCTTTGATAGACCGGTACAGATTCCCCCGGTTGGTGTAGGCCCGGGCGGAG
>CAZANL010000746.1:0-2749 GCA_964486115.1 uncultured Planctomycetota bacterium | reverse complement strand
TCGGCGCGGATACTTTCGCCCACGGATCCAGACCATGCGGTTGTCCATGATGTGCACGACGGCCGTCGAGAAGGCTGCGACCACATCCGGGATCATCCGGTGGAAGTTCCTCTTGAGTCGCCGACCCTCACCGGCAGAGTTCAGCCGAGATTCCTCGACCAGTTGCTTCGCTTCTTGCTGGACCCTCCCAAGACGCTCTTCGTCTTGCTCACGCCTTTTCTCCAGTTCGCCGATCCGACTGAGCAGCTTGGACTCCAATGCCTGCTGTCGGGAGCGGGTCGATACGCCGTGAACCAGCAAGACCACCAGCAGAGTCAGGACGACAAGCACCAGTAAAGAGCCCAAGCGGGGCTGGCGCCCAGTTCGAGGCTGCGGCTCGCGCCGGGGCAACACGCGACCCAGATCGCTGGGCGGCTTGCTCTCCGTCCGAGACGCCACCTGACCCCGACGACGCACCACGGGAGATCCGACCGGCACCGACTCGCTCTCTGGTGTTCGAGGCCTGGGTGCCGCCTTCGGCTTGGGATCGGCAGGTTCCTGCTGGGGCTGGCCGGCTGGCCCACCCTCGCCCTCTTTCGAATTCGGCTCCGCATCCGGACCACGGAACAGTCGGGAGAGCTTGACCGCCTCCCCCTTGAACTGAGGTATACCAAGTTCCGAGGAAGGCGGTTTGAGGACGCGTTTCAGCGGCTGACCACAGGGCTCACAGACAAAAACCGACCCACGGGCACCCGAAAGCGGATATTCACGTCGACACTTCTCGCAGCGATAGGCCACTTCGCCCATTGCGGCCTCACCCCCTCGCTAATGCCTCAGCGGCTACTCAACTCCTCGTCCAGCCATTTCCTCCAGGACCGATAGTCCGCATCCATTGACCTGTTCGGACTCGCTTCGAGCGAGCCATCGTCTAGCAGGCGAACCGACTGGCGCTGTAGAGCCTCGACCAACACTCTTTGCGCCTCGGGACTCCCAACCAGCTGGCTCGCGTCGGCTATCATCAGCTTGGAATCGGGGACCGCCCTGAACCGTTTCAACAGCTGCTGAATCTGCCGCGCTGACTTGTGGCGAAGATCGATCATCACCACCGAGCGGGCGCCCTGCTCCCGCACCATCCGCACGAGCGACTCCCGCCGCAGCACTGGCAGCTGCTCGGGATGCTCGACTGCTCTAACCACCGCTGCATCAGCAGGTTTGGAGAGTGGATCCACCTGAACAATGGCGGCCAACGGAGCCAGCTTGGTGAACAAACCCAGCAGATAAGGCACCAGGCTCTGGATGAACTGCAACGGGACGGCAAGCAATTGGCACCCCGTCAGCGACAACACGAGCAGCAGCACCACAACCTGCAGCGTCCAGCGCTCTCTCATCTTGATTCCCCAAATGGCTGACCGACAGCCGGAAAAGCCCACCGTCAATCGAAGGCAAAGACCACCGGAGCGTAGCAACGAGATGCCAGAATGTCAAGAATAGCAGGGGATTGCGTGCAACGACGCAGTATAATCCCGGCATGGTACCTGACCGGATTTGCCTGTTTCTTGTCCTGCTGCTGTCGAGCTCTGGCTGGGCCGTCGCCGACAAGCCGACCGCCGAGAGCTACCAGGTCTACCTGGCAGCAGCCGAGCGGCATCTCTCGCGGGAAAACAGCCAGCGAGCGCGGCGCAGCTACATGCAGGCTCTGGATGTCAAACCCAGCGGTATCGAAGCACTGATTGGGCTAGCCCGGATCTCTCGCGGCCCTGAGCGAGGGATCCTGCTGCGCCAGGCACTACTTCACCAGCCCACCAACAAGGCGGTTCACAAGGAGCTTGGCGGCAAGCTGCCGACCATCCTGAAAAAAGGCCAGGCAAAGCGCCTCGAAGCGACCTATCTGGGCCATTGCCGGCGAGCGACCGGAGTCGGCAAGACACCGAGCCTGGAAGTCGGCCAGACTGTCCGGCGAGAACTGCTGATCGTCCACGGACTCGACGGGGATGGCAACCTCGTGCCTATCGATCCGGAAATCGGCGGCGAACGCGGCCTGAGCCAAGACCTGCTCGCTCAGCGAGCCAGCGCGAGAGCGGCGATCATCGTTCGCGACCGCAACAGCGGCGCCTCGGTCAAGGTCCCACTGCGGCTGATCGGCCCTACCGAAAAGCTCCGGCTGTGGAGCCGCAACACACGCGTCGGGACCAACGAAATGCTCCATCTGGCCGCCGGGCTCTACGATGCGGCCGGCAACCGAGTCTGGGTTCCCCGACTGGAGTGGCGCATCGTCGACGGCGACAAACAAGCTCGCCCCACCCTGCTCAAGCGTGCCGTCAGCCAGGTTCATCGTGACATCACCTTCGAGCCACATCGCAACATCGTGCTCGGCCCGACGAAAAAGAGCGCTTATCTGGGCCCGCTGACGGTGACCGTCGTCGATCCGATCTCCAAGCAGCAAGACGTCTTTCAGCTGACCCGCGTCGCGGGCCGGGTGATCTCCAAGGCCAGCAAGTCTGGCTTGAGCTGGGCCTCCTCGTTCGAGACGGCGCTTGCCGACGCCGCCAAGCGTAAGGTCGCCTCCCCACACAAGGCGGGTGCCGGGAGCTCCACAAAGAACTCCCAGACTTCCCGTACAGCCGCGAAGGCCGTCGGGCCCCGCCTCTCAGCACCAGAGCCCAAGCGACAGGAGCAAGAGAAGGGGAGTACGACAGGGCACGAACGGCCCCCAGGCGACGCCCCGGCTCCCGTCGGCGGTGACCAGTGAAGGGCAACCTTCCCGCCGGAG
>CAZANL010000745.1:0-2751 GCA_964486115.1 uncultured Planctomycetota bacterium | reverse complement strand
AAGGCCCTCAGCTTGGCTCGTTCGCAGGCATCGTGGGAAATCTCGAGAGGCTCTGCCATCTCCTTGATCGTGGCGCCCTGGCTGGACCACTCGATCAGCTGACGGTCGCGCTCGAGCAGGCTGTCCATCGCTCGACTGATCAGCACCACCTGCTCCCGCCGGCTGACGAAGCTCGAGGGGGTGGTTTAGTCGGCTGCCGGGTCGATCGCGGGGCGGCTTTCGAGGATGCCGGTCTCTTGCTGCGCCACACGAAGCACCTTTCCGGCGTTGCGTTTGAGCGCGTACCAGTGAGTGCTTCGGTCGTAGATGTGGCGCCGAGCGATCAGGTAGATCCAGCCGAAGAACTCCTTCTCCGAACGGTACACGAACTGGCTGGCTGCGCGGAGCGCAGTATAGAAGATACCCTGCACCAGGTCCTCCGGTGTCTCGTAGCGCAGCAGTCGGGAACTGGCGTGTCGCTCGACGTACAGCCGGAGGGCCTCTTGATGGTTGATCAGCAGGTGATCCAGGTCGGTCTTCATGGTCTGTGGCATCAGGCGCCGGGCCAGCCCTCGAGCCAGGCTATCGAGCGATCTTCGGCGGTGAATTCTCGGGTGAAGCGCGACTGGATCGAGGCTGCGTCGGTGTCTGTCTTGGGGAGAAACTCCTTGGCGAACGAGGAAAACCGCCCGGCCTCTTCCTCTTCGCCCAGGCACTGCTTGGCGAACCCCCAGTCGTAGGGGATACGACCCTCGGTCTGGCAGATCACCCAGTACTCCTCCATTTCCCAGATCACCGTCGCGACCCATGCTCCCTCACCCCTCTCGGGGTTCGGACGCAGGCAGGTTCCGACGCGTTTGCCGAACTTGTTTTCCAGGTTGGGTCTTTCGGACATCGTATGGCCTCAGCATGTCGTTGGTTTGAGTCGAGCGCCGATGTTATCCGAGGGAGGGAGGGGCTGTCCACAGGCTGCCGGCGACACGATCAGGCCGCGGCGTCCAACCCAGTGCAGCCTAGAAATCCTCGAACAGCCTGCTGAAGCTGCGAAGCAGGACTTTCCGGTCCTTTTCGGTTTTCATCTGCTTCAGCCGGTTGGCGATCGTGCTGGCCAGATTCGGATAGGTCTGAGCGATCAGCTGTTCGTTGACACGCGCTGCATCCACCTCTCCGGTGAGCAGCAAGGCAAATGTGATCAGAGTGAGCGCCAGCCGGTCCGGTGCGAAATTGAGTGTCCGCTGGGCCAGCATGGATCCGGCCAACTCCGGGGGGACTGCGGTGGCCGAGAGGCGTTCCTGCTTTCGGATGTGTTCGAAGAGCGCCCGGGCCCGCTTGACCGCTTCACCCGGTCGCCCTTGGGCCAGCGCCATCTCGGCCAGCTTCAGCCGCCCGATATCGCGGGTGAGCGGTCGGTTCTGCTCGAAGTAGGCGCGCTCGGCTGTATTGGCCTCGGTGTAGGGGTCCTTGGCCCAAGGGGGCAACAGAGTCACCGTGCTGTCACCATATTTCTGGATGGCTATGTCCAGCACCCTGCTGGCCTGGATGTACTCCTTGGCCAGCAGGTGAGCTTGTGCCTGGAGCAGGCAGAGGTCGTCCATGACCTGTTCTCGGGGCCTCTGCAGATCTTCCGAGGGGGCGAGGAGCTTGTGGTACAGCGCGAGCTCGGCCAGATAGAGCGGTCCGTGTAGCTGCAGGCGGGTGTGCTGGGTGCGGTTCATCCCGCTCAGTCGGTGCAGTCGACCGATTATTTGTTCCCGCGGCGCATCTTGCTTGGGGAAGAGCGGCCCGGCTTGCAGGCTGGTGTAGATCTCGGGCAACAGCTCGAGGGCGTAGCGGGCTGCGGTCATCAGGCTCAGCTGCGCACCACCGTCTGATTTGGAATTCTGCGTCGCGATCGATTTCTGGGAGTCGGCGATGATCGCGCGCAGTTGACCCAGCGTCCCCAATGCCGCCAGTCCATTGGCCTCGCCGATCTGGTCCTCGAGCTGTGTCCGGAGGCAGCCGAGTAGCTGTTTTTGGAGCTGTTGGCGGCGGTCTGCCAGCTTCTCCTTGACCTCTGCTGGCAAGGTGGAGAGTCCTGCCAGCAGGCGTCCGACTTGCCGGTCCAGTTCGTGGATAGTCTCGGAGCGCATTCGTTCGCGGCGTCGCCCCAGCATCTGGCTGGCGAGCTGCGCGAACGTGTCGATCTGTGGGACGCCACTGAAATGGCGGGATGCGGCTCGCCAGAGGGAGAGCGCCAGGTGTGGCATGTCTTGCCGGAGCGCCTGAAAGGCGAACAGGTGGATCGTCAGCAGCATGTTCCCTTCCGACCGGCGTATACTCACCATCCCGCGTTCGAGCAGCTGGATCGACTCTCCGCCGCGGTCCATCTGCTGCAGGCAGACCGAGCCGAAGTGGTATCCGCTGGGATCGCTGGGATCGATCTCGATCGCCTGCTGGAAATGGGCCCAGGCCTGGTCCAGATTGCGCTGTCGCATCTCGATCATGCCTAGCAGGCAGTAGGCACGGGTCAGATTTGGACGAAGGGCGATCGCCCTCTCTCCATAGTGTAGGGCTGAACGGAGCTTACCCTGGAGCATCGTGACCAGACCGATTTGGTAGTGGATCTGGGCGTCGTAAGGACGCCAATTCAGGGCCTGGTGATAGGCCGCCAAGGCAGGTTTCAGCTGTCCGGTTTCCAGTTCCAGGTTGCCCAGCTGCGCCCACATCTTCCCCGCCCACGGCCGGAGGCGGCCAGAGCGGAGGTAGTCCTGGCGCGCGGCCTGTTGCAGCTGG
>CAZANL010000744.1:0-2755 GCA_964486115.1 uncultured Planctomycetota bacterium | reverse complement strand
TTCATTCTCGGCACGGACGGGGCCCGTGAGCTGCTCGACGTACAAGACGCCTCGCAGGTCGAGGCGCTTTGCCTGGGGGCCGAGAGTCTGAGTCCGGTGGGGCGAATTTTGGCCGACAAGGGACTTGTCACTCAGAGCGACTCGCTGGTCGACGAGGTCTTGCTGAGCCACCTGCGGCGGCTGGACAGGATGTACGCCTGGTGGGACGCGAGTCTGACGCCCCGGCAGTGCCGCGCGTTCGAGCTGACCCGTCTGGCGCATGCCAGCCGCAAGCGATTCCTCTGGTCGGCGGGTCAATGTCCGACGCTGCCGGAGACCAGCTTCCGGCGCGCGCTGCTGACGCCGGAGGATCCGCCGCGGCGGGTCCTCTGCATTGGTGACGACGATCTGGTCTGCATCCCGCTTGCAGCACTCGGACATCGGGTCACTGTTTTCGATCTGGACGACTATCTGATGCGGCTGATCGACCGCATCGCCGCCGAGCATGACCTGGCTATCGAGACGGTGCCTCATGATCTGCACGAGCCTGTCCCCGAAGAGTATGGGGAGGCGTTCGATGTGTTTTATACGGATCCGTGTAGCAACGAGGCCTGCTTGACGCTGTTCCTCAGCCGGGGCATCGGCTGTCTGCGCGAGGGTGGAGCGGGCCACGTCGCCGTCATGCACCCCGCCGAGACGCTCTACCGCAGGCTGACTGAACAGATGGGTTTTCCGGTGACTGGGTTCCAGCATGATTTCAACCACTACTATTGGGCCAGTATGAGGCTGGCGTACTACATCAGCGACGAGTATTCCCATCGCAAGACCTCCGACACGACGCCGGCTCGTCTGCTCTGCGAGTCGTTCGAAACAGCCGAGGAGCTGTTCGACGACTTCCTCACGCCGGACAGCCATCCTTACGCGGTGGACTTCACCGAGATCGATGCGGCGCGCGCCGATGCGGAGGACGTGGCGAGCCTGCTCGGTCGTGCGCTCGACCTGGCGGGCGAGACGATTCACGACACCGGGGAGTTGTTGACATACAGCGCCAACCGTGTGCGGGGCGGTTACATCAATCTGCTGATCGACCGCCCTCGCCGCTTCATGAAGCTGACGCTGATGCCGCTCGATTTGAGCGAGGAGCGTCGGGCGCGTCATGCCCTGGTCGAACACTTCGGTGGGAAGGCGCTGACCAATCGCACCTCGAGTGGACCGGAAATAGAGCAGTTCTGAACTTCGGATCTCCGGGCCGGCAGCTGGCCAGTGTCGGCGACCGCCAAATATCAACTGGATACTCGGCCCGAGAGGCCCCGGGCAGGATAGGCCACCGCCTACCTCACGCCAGTTGCTATAATTTCGCTCATGAACAGGAACGCACTCGTCGCCTCGCTGTTGGTTATCTCCCTGGCCTCCGTTCTGGCTCAGGAGAGCAAGAAACAGAACCTGCTGAAAGACCACCTGGGAGACACCGGGGTTCACGGCAGCTGGATCTACGAGGACATACAAGCCGGCTACGCGCAGGCTAAGAAAACCGGCAAGCCATTGCTGGTCGGATTTCGCTGACTGCCGTGAGCTGGCTGCGCCAGCATCGACGGCCAGTTGGCCGGACGAAAAGACCAGGAACTCAAGCGGCTGCTCGATCAGTATGTTTGCGTCCGTCGGGTGCAGATGGGCGGGGTGGACCTGTCGGTCTTTCAGTTCGATCCATTCCTGTCCTGGTCGGTATTTCTGATGAACGCGGACAAGACGATCTACGGCCGCTATGGCCAGTCCTCGCCACAGACCCGGCGGGACCGCAAGGACTCCAACCCACACCCGACTCTCGCGGGATTGATGGCGGCGCTGCGCAAGGGTCTCGAGATCCATGCGGCCTATCGCAAGGACAAGAAGACCGTGGGCCAGCAGCTATCCGGCAAGACGGGGCCCAAGCCTCGCTGGAAGTTTGTCGAGAAGACGCCTTCGGCTCGCAAGTATGGCCGTCTGAAGCGTGTCAGTGGCTCGGACGACGAGAAGGGCTGCGCGCACTGCCACGAGGTGCAGCGGACCGCGATCGACTCCTTCTTCATGGTGGGCAAGCGACCGCCGGACCGGATGCTCTGGATGTATCCTAGCCCGCATAAAATCCTCGGGTTGAAATTTTCCAGAGACCATTGTGCGCGGATTGCCGGCGTATCTGGGGGCTCGGCCGCGGCCAGAGCGGGTCTGAAGGCCGGCGACGATCTGCTGACGGTCCAGGGACAGCCACTGGTCTCACCGGCCGACGTCGTCTGGGTGCTGCACACCTTTCCGGACCGGGGCGGCAAGCTCCAGGTCACACTTCGCCGGGGGAGCACGCAGCTGAAGCGCAGCCTGAAGCTTAACGCTGGCTGGCGTCGCGCCGATGACTTCGGCTGGCGTTATCGTGTGGCGGGCTATGCGATGTGGCTCTGGTCGGGCGCGACCTTCGAAGACCACGCGCGGGGAATTCGGGTCGCGGCGCTGTCACCAGACTGGTACAAGAAACGGACCAACCAGTCGGCGCGCAAGCGGCTGCGTCGCGGGGATGTGATCGTCGCGGTCGATGGCCGGACGGGCTGGACCCGCAGTCTGTACATCGCCTACCTGATGCGAGACAAGCGGTTGGGGTCGGAGGTGCGGTTGCAGCTGCTCAGGGGGGGCAAGACGATCCAGGTCAAGTTTCGGCTACCGTCCAAGCGGCCCGAGGTGCAGGGCTACTGAGGGGTCTGCTGAACCCGTCGAGGCCAGTGGATTGTCGTGACGTGCCGCCGGATCCGTC
>CAZANL010000743.1:0-2758 GCA_964486115.1 uncultured Planctomycetota bacterium | reverse complement strand
GCCGGCCGGGGAGTCCGGCTGGCCCAGCACCGTTGGCTTTCCGCTATCTCCGTCGACGACGACCCGTGGGTCGATCGGAATCTCGCCCAGAAACGGCACTCCCAGTTCATGGCTGCTTCTGCGGCCTCCACCGCTGCTGAAAATCGCGGTTTGCTCGTGGCAGTGCGAGCACTCGAAGTGGCTCATGTTCTCGATGATGCCGAGGATGTTGACGCCGACTTTCTCGAACATCCGCAGCCCCTTGCGTGCGATCGTCAGGGCCACGTCCTGTGGGGTGGTGATGATGACGCCGCCGGTCAGCGGAGCGGTTTGCACCAAAGTCAGGTGGACGTCACCGGTTCCCGGAGGCAGGTCGAGCAACAGATAATCCAACTCGCCCCAGGCCACGTTGAAGATGAACTGGGTCAGGAATTTGGTGACCATCGGGCCGCGCAGGATTGCAGGGGCGTCGTCGCCGGTGAGCAGCCCCATGGAGATCATCTTGAGCCCCGCTGGGCCGACGAGCGGCCGAATCATGTTGCCTGCCATCTCTGGCTGGCCGCTGACCCCGAGCATGTGGGCGACACTGGGACCGTGAATGTCGGCGTCGATCAGGCCGGTTGCGGCGCCGCTCATCGCCAGTGCCGTGGCCAGGTTGACCGCAGCGGTCGATTTGCCCACACCGCCCTTGCCGCTGGCGACGGCGACGATGTTCTTCACGCCCGGAAGATGCATCTGTGGCCTGCCCTGAGGCGGCGCCGCCGGTTGTCCGGCTCTGTGGACATGGAACCCGCCTCCGGGCGCGGCCTGGAGAGTGGGCTCCGCCTGGTTGCTCCGAACCCTGGCGGTGACCTCAAGTTGAACTTCCGCGATGTCAGGCAGCTGGCTCAGGCATTGCTTGATCGACCCGGTCAGAGTGTCGCGTGCGGGACAGGCCGGGCTGCTGAGTTCCAGCGTCAGGTGCGCGATGCCGTCGGAAAAGTTGATATTGCGGACCATATCTAGGGCCATGACGTCACGGCCCAAGTAGGGGTGGGCAATCTCCGAAAGGGCCTGTTTGGCGGTTTCGACGATGGTTTGATGTGGCATGGTGTCAGATGACCTGCTGATGTATTTGGTGATCCTATCGGTGGCTAGCCTAATGGCAAGCGCAATCGATGGTGCTAGAATTCGCCGTGCCGATGAGACACCGGACGAAGATATTGTTCTGTGACGACTTGCAGAGCGAGCGGAAAGCGTTCCTGCGCCATGTCGCCACGCGGCTGCATGATTCCGTTAGCTGTCAGGTTGCCGCAAGTCACGACGGAGTCAAGCGGTTGATTGGGGAGCAGGAGAATTTTGATATCCTTCTGACGGATCTCAATTTCGATCATATCGGCGGGGGGACCAAGGAAGGTCTGCAGATCCTCAAGACGGCCAAGGATGCCTGGCCAGACCTCGAAGTCGTGATCTTTACCGCCTATCCTAACAGTCTGCTGCCTGAGGAGGTCCTCGATGCGTCGGCCCGAGGGCTGTCCCTCGACACCTGGGTCACCAAGATCTCAGACGACCCGGCGGATTCCTGGGACCGGCTGTACGAGGTGATCAGGGCCTTGCTCAAGGCGATCGCCGAGCGTCGGCTGCGCGAGGAATACGAGGACATCTCGCTCTCGGATGCGATCCGCTACTGGGCCGGGCGTCAGGTCCACGAGTTGACGGGGGAGGATCGTTTCACCCAGTTCCCACAGCTGGTCGGCCGGGGTGTTCGGATGCGAAGGCTGTACGAGCAGATCCGTCGTGTCGCGGTCACGGAGACCAGCGTGTTGATCTACGGCGAGCCCGGAACAGGCAAGGAGCTGGTGGCACGCGCGCTTCACAGCTTGTCCGGTCGAGCGAAGGGGCCTTTTCTGGCGGTCAACTGTGGCGAGTTCAGCGAGGCGTTGCTGGCCAGTGAGTTGTTTGGGCATCGCAAAGGCGCATTCACCGGTGCGGTGAGCAACCGCCAGGGGCTCTTCGAGGCGGCCTCGGGAGGGACCTTCTTTCTGGACGAGATCGGCGAGATGTCGCCCGAGAATCAGGCCACGTTCCTTCGCGTCCTGGAGGACGGAGAGGTTCGTCCACTGGGTGCGACCAAGAACCAGCCGGTCGATGTTCGGGTGGTAGCCGCGACCAATCGTGACCTGTCGGAGCTCAAGACGACGGGAGAGTTTCGTAACGATCTGCTGGCGCGGTTGAATCGTTATTTCATCTATGTTCCGCCCCTGCGGGCCCGGCGGACCGACATCCCGGTGCTGGCCGTCCACACCCTCCATCGGCTGCGCGAGCAGTATGGCCGTGAGGTGTCTAGTTTCGACGAAGATGCTCTGTGGCTGCTGGCCAGCCACACCTGGCCGGGCAATATGAGAGAGCTCGAGAGCACCTTGGCGCGCAGTCTGATCGACATGTCTGCAGATGAAGCGGCTCTTTGCGCCTCGGCAATCGCGCTCCAGAGCGAGCCGGTGGAGCAGGAAGGCGCCCATGACCTGTTCCAGCGGATCATGGGCGGAGAGGTGCAGCTCCCGCTCTCCAAAATCGCCAAGCGTTTCGGGCTGCCGCGGACCAAGCAGGTCGTGGAGCAGGTGATGCGTCACTTCGAGGGGTTGCCGCCCGACAAGGAGTCGCGCCGTCTGTTCCAGATGAGCTACCGCAACTGGCAGCACTGGGCCCACTACCATGGTCTGACATGGGAAAAGGTACGTCAGCGATGAGCCCGCGGGGAGAGCGGATTCTGATTGCGGATGACTCCAAGTTCATCCAGCAG
>CAZANL010000742.1:0-2762 GCA_964486115.1 uncultured Planctomycetota bacterium | reverse complement strand
GGTGAGCGAACGCCGCGCGAGTCGTTGCCGCATCTTGGAGGAGTTCCTGAAGCGGCGCTTGAGGTAGGACTCGATCCAGCGCTCGACCTCCTGCTGCACCTCCGAATGACGCAGCGCCAGTTCCTCCACCGGCATTTCCAGAAGGCCGGCCAGGCGCTCGAGCACCCCGGGCTCCAGCCTGGATGGAACGAGCAGGATATCGTACGCCAGCGTGTTCTCGACCAGCGGTCGGCCATGCCTGTCGAAGATCTGTCCGCGCTTGGGATCCAGCACCTTTTCGTGCTGGATTCGCTGGTAGGCCTTTTCTTTGTATCCGGTTCCGTGCAGCACCTGCATCCAAAAAAGCCGGCCTATCAGTAGCAGCAGAGCCACGCAGATAGTCATCCCCAACAGACGTAGCCGGTTCACGACGCCTCGATCCACTCCAGCAAAAACAGCATCGGAAACGCCGCGACCACCGTGTAGAGAGCACCAATGCCGACCGCCAGGGTCACACTTCCGAGAGCCATCGTGGGATGGACCATCCAGCCCAGCAGGGCGGCCAGCAATCCGACCTGGAAAGCCATCAATCCTGCCAACCCAGCCTGGGCGGGTCCTCGAGGCAAACGAAGCGCAGCCTGGAGTTCAAAGACTGCCAGCCCGGCGAGGAGATAGGTCAAGGTGTAGGTTCCAGGCCGAACTGCAGTGGAGAGGTCGCGAATCAGCCCCAGGATGAAGCCGGCTCCTGCGGCGTCGAGCGCCCGACAGCGAGGAGTGTAGAACAACAGCCCGACCAGCAGCAGGTCCGGCCCCTGTTGCTGGATAGCGAGTGGCCCAAACAGCGCCCGTTCGGCGGCCAAGGCGACCAACCCCACCAGCGTGATCGTCAGCCCCGGCCCCATCAGCGCCCCGACGGCGCGGCCTGCAGAGCACTGATTGCCTTGCCCGGCTTCTTGCTGGCTTCCTTCTTTTTCTGGCGTTCCGGAAAGGGAACCGCGGGGCGCAGCAAGATATGCAGCTGGTCGACCTGGGTCAGATCTACCGCGGGAACGACCTCCACCCGAGCCTGGTACTCGTGAGCCAGCTTGACCACCCTGCCAACTCTGCCAACCAGCAGGCCGGTGGGTGTGCGTCCGTCAAACGCCGACGTGAGCACCAGATCGCCCTCCCGCGGCGCCTGCTCGATTCGCACCAGCTGCAGGGTCAGACCCTTCGACGTGCCGACGGCGACCCCCACGTGTCGGCCCACAGGCGGGGAGGCCGTGGCCCCATTGTCGGTTGGATCTAATTCGCTGCGCAGAAACGTCCGGATCCGACACTCCGGATCGGTCAGCAGTGCCACGACACAGCTGGCCAGATGAGCCTCGAGAACCAAGCCAGCCAGCGAGCAACCGCTGATCACAGGCATCCCATCCCTGACGCCATCCCGCCGACCACGGTCCAATACGACCAGCACACGACCACTTCGTGGGGCGCTGCGCCCCGACACGCGTGCAGGCAGACGAGCCCACTTGCGTTGTTCAGGTAGCAATTCGTGATACCCGCGCAGCTCGCGCAGCTGCTGCCGGGCCCGCAAGAGCTCCTCGTCCCGCACGAGGATCGCTTGACGCAGGCTGTGTACCTCGCCTCGTAGCTTCTGTTCGCCCGCGCTGGGCAAACGATCTCCGACACGCAAAGCCCGCTGTGCACTCGCTATCAGGTGCAGCACGGCTCCGCGCGGACCACCCAGTTTCTCCGGGTTGATGAACAGCCAGAGCGCGACCCCGACCATCACCAGCAGCCCCAAGCGCTGCCACCGCATCATGGTTTACTCCCCTGCGTCAGTTGACCCGATTGGTCTCCAGGATCGTGCGCAGTAGATCGAGTTGCTCGAGGATCACACCGGCCCCGCGGGCCACGGCGGTTATCGGGTCGTCACAATAGGTCAGCGGCAGCTCGATCTCGCGTTGAATCACCTTGTCCAGGCCACGCAGCAGAACGCCGCCACCCGCCAGGCAGATTCCGTTGTCCACCAGATCTGCCGAGATCTCCGGTGGGGTTTTCTCGAGCGTCCGCTTGATTGCCTCGATGATCTGATCTACCGGGTCTTTTAGCGCCTCGCGGATCTCCTCGCTGGTCACGATCGTCTTGCGCGGAAGACCGGCCAGCAGATCGCGTCCGCTGACCTCCATCTCGAGTTCTTCCTCCAGCGGGTAGCAGGACCCGACTTGCATCTTGATTCGCTCGGCGGTTTGCTCGCCGATCATCAGATTGTAGTTGCGGCGCATGTGCTGGATGATCGCTTCGTCCATGTCGTCACCGGCAACCCGGATGCTCTCAGCGGTCACGATGCCAGCCAGCGACATCACGGCAACCTCGGTCGTGCCACCGCCAATATCGACAATCATGCATCCACTCGGGTCAGCGATCGGCAAGCCGGCGCCGATACCCGCAGCCATCGGCTCTTCGATCAGGTAGACTTCGCGGGCTCCCGCCCGCTCAGCCGAGTTGATCACGGCTTGTTTTTCCACGGCGGTGATGCCGTACGGCACCGAAATGACGATGCGCGGCTTGACCCCCCACCGGCGGTTGTGGACCTTCTTGATGAAATAGCCCAACATCGCTTCGGTGATTTCAAAATCGGCGATCACGCCGTTTCGAAGCGGACGCACGGCGACGATCTCCCCGGGCGTCTTGCCGATCATCTCCTTGGCGGCCAGCCCCACAGCGCTGCCGTTCTTGAGGATCGTGGTCGTTCCTTTTTTGACTGCTACGACGGAAGGTTCGGAGAGGATGATCCCTTC
>CAZANL010000741.1:0-2767 GCA_964486115.1 uncultured Planctomycetota bacterium | reverse complement strand
TCGGCTCGTCGGCGATCAGCAGCGCCGGCTGCAGCGCCAGCGCCATCGCGATCATCACTCGCTGCCGCATACCGCCCGAGAACTGATGCGGGTAGTTCTTCAGCCGCCGCCTGGCATCCGGAATGCCGACCAGGTCGAGGATCTCGACCGCCTTGTCCAGCGCCTCGTGCTTCTCCATGCCCAGGTGCTGCCGGAAGCCCTCGCTGACCTGCCACCCGACCGAGAAGACCGGGTTGAGCGAGGTCATCGGCTCCTGGAAGATCATCGAGATCTCCTTGCCGCGATACTGGCGCACCTCCGCATAACTCAGCGAGAGCAGGTCGACGCCACGGAACCTGACCGAGCCGTCGACGATCTTGCCCGGCGGGCTGGGAATCAGCTGCAGGAGCGAGAGCGCGGTGACGCTCTTTCCGCTGCCCGACTCGCCGACCAGGCCCAGCACCTCCCCTTCGCGGATGTCAAAATCGACACCATTGACCGCGGTCGCCTCGCGCCCCTCGACCATGAAGTGCGTCCTCAGGTTACGCACTTCGAGTAGATTCTGCGGCTGGTCGGCCATCGCTAGCGGAGCCTCGAGAACACCTTCGGGTCAAAACCTTCACGGACCGCCTCACCGATCATCACCACGCAGAACAGCGTGGCGGCGAAGGCGATACTGGGCACGAAGATCAAGAAGCGGTACGCCTCGTTGACGATATGCTCGTTGCCCTGCTGCAGCAGGTAGCCCCAACTGGGCGTCCCCGGTGGCAGCCCGAAGCCGAGAAAGTCGAGCGAGACCAGCACACCGATGTAAGAGACGATGCCGAACGGCGCAAAGGTCACGACCGGCACCAGCGAGTTGGGCAGGATGTGGCGGGTGATGATCTTCCAGTCGCTGACCCCCATCGCCGTCGCGGCCGAGACGTAGTCCTTGGCCTTCTCGCGATAGAACTCGCCCCGGATGGTGTAGGTGATACCCAACCAGCTGCGCAAGATGATCAAAATCGTAGCCAACACGACGATGTCGGGCTTGATGATCGAGCCCAGAATCATCATCGTGAACAGAAACGGAATCGAGCCCCAGATCTCGATGAAACGCTGGATGCCGATGTCGATCCAGCCACCATAATACCCCATCACGCCGCCGACCAGCACGCCGGTGGTGTACCCCACGCTGGCGCAGATCAGCGCGAACAGGATTGCTAGCCGGAAGCCGTAGCACAGCTGAGCCAGTACATCGGCCCCGTTGTCGGTGACTCCCAGATAGTGACCGTTGGCCAGCTGCGGCGGGTGCGGCGGCGTTCCCGGCAGATCCAGCAGCCGCTCGGTCGCGCTGAACGGGTACAATGGCATCAGGATCCGGGCCTTGCCCCCCCGGAAGTTGTCGCGAATCACCTCGAGACGGCGAAAGGTCTGCTCCACCGTCCGCACATCAGCTGTCTGGAACTGGTAATCCTCCAGGGCGTCCGTGTAATCCGCCTGCGCGTCCAGGTGATCTTCCTGCTCCTCGGTGTACTCGTCGAGCGCGTCCTCGTACGCTTCTTGAGCCTCTTCACTTGCATCGGCCTGGGGCTTGACCGGCTTGACCCGGCTGAACGGCTTTGGCTCCACCGGCCGCGTGATGCCGGCGGCCTGTCGACGCACCTTGTCCAGCTCCTGCCTGGTGGCGACCAGAATCAGCTCCGGATCACGGGTGTAGGACCGGAATTTCCGGTAGTGCACGGGACCCTTCCCGTCGAGTCCGTAGTCGAGACGGCTGCGGAAGTCCGTTCGGTCGACGAACGGCAGCCCGCTGACCCACTCGCAGACCGCCGGCGAGGACCACGTGCCCTCGTAAGAGATCAGCAGCGCCTTGTCGTTGACGATCAGCTCCAGGAACAGGCTGACCACGAACAGCGTGGTAATCAGCAGAAAGCTGTAGTAGCCGCGCTTGATCGTCTTGAAGCGCTGGATGCGCTTGGCCATCATCGGCGTCATTCGCATCCGGTAGCCGGCCAGCCGGCCCAGCCGGACACAGACAAACGGAATCACCCGATGGGTCAGGAGGAACCCCGCCGCAAGGATGGCGGCCAGTATCAGCAGTTTGATCATCAGAAGCGAATCCGCGGGTCGATCATCGCCCAGATCAGATCGGAGATGATGTTGCCGGTCAGCCGGATCATCGAGGTGAACACCAGCACCCCCATGATGATCGGGTAATCCCGTTCGATTACCGCATTGTATCCCAGCAGCCCCATCCCGGGGATGTCACAGACCTTCTCGATCAGAAAGCTGCCGGCAAACAGCAACCCCAGCGCATGGCCGATGCCGGCGGTGATCGGGATCAACGAGTTGCGCATCGCGTGAAGAAAGATCACCCTGTTCTCGGGCAGCCCCTTGGCGAACGCGGTCCGCACGTAGTCGGCCCCCAGGTTCTCGAGCAGCGAGTTCTTCATCAGGATCGTCATCGTCGCGAAGGAGCCGATCAGGTAGCCGAAGACCGGCACCAGCGTGTGGTGCAGCTGATCCTTGAACTTGCCCCAGCTACTGAGCGTCTCCCAGATGTGCTGCTCCGAGCGGAAACCGCCCATCGGCACCAGATCCCAGTAGGTCCCACCGCCGAAGGTGACCAGCAGGACCAGGCAGGCGACGAAACCGGGAATCGAGTATCCCAGGAAGACCGCGACCGATGAGCCGGCGTCGAACGACGTTTTGTGATGGATCGCCTTGAGGGTCCCCAAAGGCACGCAGACCAGCCAGCTGGCGAAGTAGCCGATCAAACCGAAGTAGATCGAGATATAGAACTTCG
>CAZANL010000740.1:0-2770 GCA_964486115.1 uncultured Planctomycetota bacterium | reverse complement strand
TGGCCCTTGATCACCTGGGGCCAGGCTGCTCCGAGGCGGTTAAGCAGAAACGGCTCGCAGCGCCGTAAGCACTGTGAGCCGTTGCCCTTCGAGTGGTCTCAGCTGCCTGCTGCCCGACGGCAAGACGCTGGCCTCCGGCGACACGCTCTGGGTCGTCTACCGCGCGCGCGCACCGAGGGCCTGCTGGTCTGGCCCTCGGACTGATCGTGCCGAGCAGCTCCGCGACCCGCCGCGGTTATGGGAGCTGTTGCTCGTATTCGTGCAACATCCCATCGGAGATAAGTCTGACGGTGATGCGCTTCTGATGCTTCGAAATGGTGAAGATCACCGTTCCGTCGCCGTTGACCTCCTCCTTCGTAAGGGTGTGGAAATTTCTGCGGGAGTCGATCCAGCTGATCGTGACGTTGGTGTTCAGGTCCACATTGTCAATGTCCACCCGCTGGTTGGGCGGATGATGTGCCGATGGCGTCGCCGGTTTCTCGGCGAGCACGACCTTGGGCGAGGCCAGCAACGTACACAGTGCGATGGCGATAACGCCGGTGTAGAACATGCTTGCGGCGATTAGCTTGATGCGGTTCATCTTGACGATCTCCTGATTAGGTGGGGTGTTTAGCTCGGTCTTGCAGGGACATACACAGGTCGAGCCAAGATCCCCCTGAGTCGTGGACTTTTTTCTAGCGACCCGCAGGTTTGCGACGCCGACCGTGGCTGTGTAGGCCGCTGGCGTGCTCGCCTTGCCCCCTGCTCGATCTTCGCGGGCACCTGGGCCTGCCCCTGGCGAGGGCCACTGGATGAGCCCGGCGTGGGGCAAATGATCCGCGACGAGATTAGCGCGGCCAAGCCGAAGAAAAACGACTGACGGTTCTGAATCGGTGCGTATTGCCTTGTAGAGCAGCAAGAGAGCAGCCGGGGAGACCAGAGTAAGAGCCCCGATGCCGATCAATTCGGACGATTCTGAAGATGGAGGCAATCAAGATGTTGAACAAGATGACGCTGATGCTGATGTTCGTGACCCTGGCATTCCTGGTAGCCGATGCGCAGCAGGCAGAGGCACGTGAGAGTGACACCCCGAAGAAGCTGTTCATCGTCAAAGGTGTGGACTCTGAAAGCGACGTAGTGGTCCGGTACACAGATCCGGCGACCGACGGACAGCACCAGAAGATCAAGTATGAAAAAAATGGGGACGGCGAGGTGCACTTCGCAATCCCGGCCGGCGTGAAGAGCGTCAAAGTCTCGAAGTACTCCGACGGGGAGTACCTGACATACTCCGTCCTCCTCTAACTCCCATCGCCCGATTTCGCCGACTTGCGTGGTAGTCGCCCCGGCTACCACGCAGCGCGGCCAAGCCGAAGAACCCCGGAAGGCTGCAAGCTCCCGTGGGGGCCTTCAACGCCATTGGATGTGGTTGTGTGGAAAGCGGGAAGCAGTCGGTGCGAACCGGCGAGGAGGGGGAGCCAAGGGGGGACCACGCCGCTTTTCACTCTCAAAGCAGAAGAAGGCCGCACAGCTGTAAGCCGTGCGGCCTTCTGTCTTTCGAATGGTCGGGGCGACAAGATTCGAACTTGCGACCTCTTGAACCCCATTCAAGCGCGCTAGCCAAACTGCGCTACGCCCCGGAAAATTCTAGCCAGAGGCTAATCGTGTGTCGGGACCCTGTCAAGTGTGGAAGCCTCTGGCAGTCGCTTGCCTTGTTACTTTTCGAGCTTCCGTGAGATGTGCATGATCATCGGTCCTTCCACCTTCATCTTGAACGCGGTGGCAGCACGGCTGCTTTCCATCACCACTTTGCCCTTGGTCTTGAACTCGAGATGCAGCTGCTGGTTCAGATCGATGTAGTGATGGCCCTTGATGGTCATCGTCAGGACCATGTTCTTCTTGGGCATCGCGGCCTTGATCGAGACGCTGATCGCCAGCTTGGCTGCCTTGATGCCCTTGTGCTGCAGGACCTCGACGAAGTGCCCCTCCAGCGTGCCACTCTTGAATTCGCCGGGCTCGATGCCGAACGCCTGGGCCACCCTGGGCCCCTCGAGTTTCCACTTGTGGCCGACAGCGACCGGCTTGGTCGGCAGCCAGTTGTTGGGGTCCGGATCTCTGAGATCCTTCTTGACCTCCTCCGGAAGCTGCTCGGGCGAGACGACGTGGATCTTGCGTCCGGGCTTGATCTCCCAGACGATCGTCAGGCCATGCTCGGGTTTGTTCTTGGAGCGCTTCTGTCCGCCCATTTCCTGGTGCTCGATCGACTTGGTGTAGGTCCGGGAGATCTTGGTCGCCGTCCCATCCTGGGCCTCGAGTATCTTCTCGTCATACTGCTCCTCGGCCGATTGGATCATCGCCAGCGGCCGGGTGGCCCCCTGCTGTGTCAGGGTACCCTTGAGGTCCATCTTCATGTTCATCAATCGAGTGAAGGTCGTTCCCTTCTTGTAGTGTGCTCTGATCGAGTAAGTCGGCTGGGCATCCTGGGCCAGGGCGCCTTGTGAGATCAGCAGCAGGACGGTCAGGCAGGCAATCGAACGGGTCATTATTAGTGGCTCCTGTAGAGAATGAGTGAAAGGTGAAGGGGGCTGTAAGCCGGGTTCTGTTCCTTCCGAAGAAAGGACGACCATTTATCTAGGACGACCGTTGCCGGCCGCCTCGTACGGCCTACCCGAGAGCCTTGGCGAGGCGGGCCGCCCCTGACTCTCCTATTTGGCCTTTCACCGGGTGGGGTTTACCATGCCGGAGATGTCACCACCTCCGCGGTGAGCTCTTACCTCACCTTTTCACCCTTACC
>CAZANL010000739.1:0-2775 GCA_964486115.1 uncultured Planctomycetota bacterium | reverse complement strand
CCCGAGGCGGCGATCTCGCTGGGCGGCATCGGCAATCGGGGCGCGATCGAGAAGTTGGTCGGCCTGCTCTCCGACACGGACAAGTTCGTGCGCTTCAACGCCTTCCGAGCCCTGCGCCAGCTGACCGACCAGAACCACCTTGCCGACTGGTTGTTCGGCTCTCAGCAGACCCGCGCTGCCGCGATCAAAAAGTGGAAGGACTGGCTGAAGCAGACCGCCCCACAAACCAAGCAGTAGCAGGCTAAGGGCTCGTCAGCTGGTCGATCGCCTGACCCAAGAACTCGGCGAACCACTCCGGACAATCCGCCTGGAGCGCCTCCAGTGGCTCGACCGCCACCGGATCTCCAAGCGCGGCCAGGGCGGGAATGGCGTAGACCCGCTGCTCGTGCGACAGGTCCTCCCGCTGCAAGTGCTCGATGAGCAGCGGCAGCGCGGGCGGCATCCCGGAGAGCGCCGCCGATGCATGCTGCCGCGCCTCGACATCCGGATGAGCCAGCAGTGACACCAGGGGCCGTGGGAGGCGCTCGGCGGCGCCAAGTCGCTCCACCGCTTCGAGCGCGGCGAGCACCACCGTCCCCACTTGATCCGCTCCGTCGAGCAGAGCGAACAGCGGCTCGATCGCCTGCGGGTCACCAATGTCGGCCAGCGCATCAATCGCGGTCCAGCAGGTCTCCGCGTCCGCATCCCCGAGCAGAACGAGCAACGCGGGCACCGCCCGAACGTCGCGCCACCCTCCCAGGCCACGAGCGGCATTCTGCCGCACCTCGGCGTCGGCGTCACCCAGCGCGGCGATCATTGGTTCGACCGCCTCGACCCCGGCCACACGGGAGAGCGCGAAGGCGCTCCAGCGACGGGCAGGGGTGAACTCATCCGCTAACAGCGGCACCAGCGGCTCGACCGCTCGCTCGTCGCCGATCTCGGCCAGTGCCCGGCCGACACAAGCGCGCACCTCACCAGCGTCGTCGGATAGCGCCACGATCAACCCGGGAACGGCCCGCGGGTCGGCCAGCTCGCCGAGAGTCCAGGCCACGGCACCGCGCACCTTCTTATCCGGATCGTCGAGAGCAGTGATCAGCGCCTCGACGGAGTCCGGATTGCAGATCCGCCCCAGCACCTCGGCAATCAGCCAGCGAACCTGTGACCGTGGATCCTCCAGAGCCGACAGCAGCAGGGCCAGGCTGTCCGGGTCCTGATGCTGCTCCAGAACGAGGGCGGCCTGCCCAGCCACGTCACGGTTCTGGTCGCCCAGCGCGTCGATCATCCGAGCGGTCGCAGTATCGGCATCGATCGTCTGAACCAGACAGGCGACGTGCCGACGCATCTCCTCGTCGACATCGGTCAGGCAGCAGTCGATCAGACGGTCGAAGGAGGCCGGCCCATCCCGCTCGGCCAGCAAATCGGCCGCCTGGCGGCGAGCGGCTACCGGCTCGGCGTCGAGGGCCCAGCGAGCCAGCTCGAGCAGCCAGGCCTCTGGCTCCTCCGTCACCAGCGGCAGCGGCGACGACAACTCCCCGGCGAGCACCGTCTGAGCAGCCTGTTCCAGCAGCCACGCGGCGGGCGCCACCATCGACTCGGGGATGTCCTCGAGGACAAGCTCCTGCTCGAGTCCCTCCGTGCGCAATATCCCGTGCCCCGGATGGTTTGGGTCCGGCTCGCCATGGATCCGCAGCTCGGTCATCCGATCCCGCCTCGCAACGCGTAGTGCGATGGCGGGAGCCAGATGTCACCCCACCTGCCGGCTAGCCCTGGACGCTCCATAACGTCAGCATCGTAGCACGTTCAGGAGTGCCGCTCACACCGCGAGAGGCCTGCTGGACAACGCTGCGACCCGGCGCTCAGCGGTTGGGTCGGGTACAAATCCGGCGAGCGTTCCTCCCTGGGCCTGTCGGCCGTCTCCACTGACGGCGCCGCCGAGGACCGGACAGCACGGCGCACAAGACGCTCCCACGTCAGGTCTTATGGCATTCCGGGCAAATCCTCGCCAGCGCGGGATGGACCGCCCCCCAGGAAGACTAAAAAAAGAACGGAACCGAGAGGGGCAACTGTGTTTAATGGGGTAGGCGGAATGTTGCAAGGAGATCACCCGTGAAGAATCTATGGATCTGTCTGTTGGCGCTTGTCATCGCTGTTCCCACGTTCGCCGACGAGATGACCGAAGGCGAGAAGAACAACGAAAAGAAGCAGGAACGCCCAAACCAGCGAAAACGCGAGAAAAAGGAAAAGCCCGATCAGCGTACTCCGATGAATCTGCCGATCGGCCGGTTGAGCGAGAAGAACCAGGAGAAGGTGTGCGAGGCGCTGACCAAGATGTCGGCCATCGCCGAGGCCACGGCGGACGTCAAGAAAAAGACCGTCGAGGTCAAGTTCAACTCGGCGGCCTCCACGGGGATCGTCGCCATCGCCAAGGCGCTTCACAAGAGCGGCGGCTATCTCGACCTCAAGCGTTTCAAGCTCAAGTATCCCTGCACCGTCAAGCTGGCCGGCCCCATGTCAGGCGCCGAATTCGACCGGCGCCTGGGGAAGAAACGCGGCTTCAAGAGCCTCGCCGGACAGCGCCTCCTGCAGGCACTGAAAGCGATCTCGGGCGTACGCTCCGCTCAGTTCACCGATCCCTCGAACCTCAAGCTGGGGATGGACCGTGAGGTGGGCTACAGCACGGTCAGTTCGCTTATTGCGCGCTACGGCTCCCGCAGCAAGGGCAGCGCCGTCATCAAGGACGTCACCTGGATCGCCGAGAAGGTGTCCCCTCAGCAGGGCAAGGGCAAGAAGGGCAAG